>MKRS01000479.1 GCA_001897035.1 Bacteroidales bacterium 45-6 | reverse complement strand
GAGGCTGTGAAAACTGCCCTCCAAAACAACAGCAACGTGAAAATGGCCGAATGGGACATCAAGGCAGCCAATGCCAATTTCCGACAAACAGGCGCCGCATTTCTTCCACAGGTGAACCTCGATTATACGGCGATGAGCACCAACAACCCGCTCAATGCTTTCGGGTTTCTCTTGCAGCAACGGATAGTGACGGCAGCAGATTTTGATCCGGCAAAATTGAATGACCCGGGGACCTCGCAAGATTACAGCGCGAAGGCGGAAGTCAAGCTGCCGATCCTCAACATGGACATGATCTATGCCCATAAAGGAGCGAAAGCGCAGGAAGAAGCGTTGACCTACAAGGCACAACGAACACGGCAATACATCGAATACGAGGTGAAAAAAGCATATTCGCAGCTTCAGTTTTCGTATTTGGCACGGGAAGTACTGCAGAAATCGCTGGCCGACGTGAAGCAAATACACCAATCGGTGGTCAATTTCCAGAACCAAGGTTTGGTACAAAAATCGGACGTGCTGAATGCTCAAGTGCAGGTGAACACCATCGAAACGGCCTTGGCCAAGGCCGAAAGCAATATCCGCAATGCATCGGACGGCCTCCGTCTGCTCATGGGATTGCCAATGGGCGGCGAGGCGTATTCGGTGGATTCGCTGGCTCAAAAAGCAATTCTGCCTGCGAGCGAAAAGATAGCGCCAACCAGATCCGACCTGATGGCACTCGGGAAAGCATTGGATGCATCCAACTTCATGGTGAAATCTGCCAAGATGACTTTCTTGCCACGCATCAACGCCTTCGGTGCCTACCAGTTCAACGACGGCAAGCCCCTGAAATTTGGAGCAGATTCTTACTTGCTCGGAATCAACATGAGCTGGAATATTTTTTCGGGAAATCAGAACAAGAATAAGGTCAGGGCTTATCAATTTCAATCGAACCGGATGGCAGAAGAGCTAACCCTTCAGAAAAATCAAGGCCAAATGGAATTGGACAAGACAAAACGGGATCTGAACGATTCGCAGGTGGAGATATCCAAGCAACAGGCAAGTGTGGATCAGGCGGACGAGGCCTTAAGAATCACCGCCAACAGATTTAAAGAAGGACTTGCCAACACCACCGACTTGCTGATGGCGCAAGCCCAATTGTCGAGGCAGAAGTTGCAGTGGGCGCAGGCAGTGATGGCCTACAACATCACCCGGTCGTATTTGGAATTCATTACAAAATCAGAATAAAATAAGCAAATCAAAGATATGAAGGCTATAAACAAAACAGTATTGGCAATCGCCTGTTGCACCGCTTTGGCGGCTTGCAGTTCAGAGAAAAAAAGTGAAAGTCCCGAGCAGGCAGTGAAAGTGGAGGTATATTCGCCTACACAGTCTTCGTCCGAAGGCATCTATTTGAGTGGCGAACTCACTGCAAAACAAACGGCCAGCATCAGCACCCGCATGATGGGCTACATTCGCAAGATTTATGCGAAACCGGGAGACCGCGTTTCGGCCGGGCAATTGCTCGTTTCGATCAGCAGCGACGAGGTGAGCGCCAAGAAAGCGCAAGTGCAGGCAATGATAGCCGAAGCGGAAGCGGCGGCGAAAAATGCGCAAAAGGATTACGAACGCTACAAGGCACTCCGCTCGCAGAACAGCGTCTCGGACAAGGAATTAGAGAATGTGGCCTTGCAAAACACATCCATGCAGGCCAAAGTGCAGGTGGCAAAACAACAGCTTCGCGAGGTGAATGCCACGTTAGCGTATTCCAACATCACGGCTCCATTCTCCGGAACAGTGACTCAAAAAATGATGGACGAAGGCAGCATGGCCAATCCCGGGATGCCGATCCTGACGGTGGAGCAAAACGGCGAATTGCAGGTGGTGGCCGCCGTCCCCGAAAACTACATCCAGTATGTGAAAGTGGGCGACAACGTGAAAGTGGATCTGAAATCTGTGGACGCTTCCTTTGATGGGAAAATCACGGAGCTGAGTCCTTCCGCTTCCAATTCGGGCGGGCAATACGCCCTAAAAATCGCCATTCCTGCCAAAGAAAAAGGAAACCTTAAGGCTGGAATGTATGCCAATATTCTGATTCCAAACAAACTGGCGAAGGGCGAAACAGGAAAACTGATGCTGGAAACCTCATCCATCGTTTACCGCGAACAGTTGACGGGCGTGTATGTGGTGGACAGTCAGAACCAAGCGATTCTTCGGTGGGTACGACTCGGAAAAACTTCCGGGAACCTGGTGGAAGCCCTCTCGGGGGTTGAGTCCAACGACAAAATAGTGTTCAAAGCCGGCGGAAAGCTTTACAATGGCAAGAAAGTAACAATCACCCAGTAATTATTGAATGATGGAAAATGGAATTTCAGGAAAAATTGCGAGCGGCTTCATCCGCTCCAAACTAAGCATCCTGCTGATGGTTGCCTTCATGTTGCTTGGTGTTTTCAGCATCTATTTCATCCCAAGCGAAGAAGAACCGCAGATCGAGGTGCCGATGGCCGACGTGATGGTGGGCTTTCCCGGCGCAACGCCTCAGGAAGTGGAATCGAGGGTGGTGATGCCTTTAGAAAAGGTTGTTTCGAACGTGAAAGGGGTGGAGCACATCTACTCCACGTCGATGAATGGCCAGGCGATGCTGATTGTGCAGTTTTATGTGGGCGAAGATGTGGAGCGTTCCATCGTGAAGCTCTACAACGAGATCATGAAAAACATGGATCGTATGCCTGCCAATGTGACCATGCCCTTGGTGAAAACTCGTGCCATAGACGATGTGCCGGCATTGGCATTCACCTTGTGGAGCAACAAGATGGGCGATTACCAGCTTCGCCAAGTGGCGGAAGTGGCAGGCAGCGAACTAAAAAAGATGGGCGATGTGGCGCAGGTGAACATCATCGGCGGGCAGAGCCGACAAGTGAAGGTGTTGCTCGACAAGGACAAAATGGCGGGCAGCAAGATCGATTTCCGCACGGTTGCGCAAGCATTGGAAGCCAACAACGCCCAAATGGAAAGCGGCAATATGGTGACCGGCGACAAACTTTATTCGGTGAAAACAGGAAACTTTTTTGCCAACGCCGATGAAGTGGAACACCTGATTGTGGGAACAAAAGACAATCAGCCGGTCTATCTCTACCAAGTGGCTGATGTGGAAGACGGGCCTGAAGTTCCCCAACGCTACGTGTCGTTTGGCTACGGGGCGGCTTCGGCACAAAGCAAGTCGCAGATGCCCGACGACTATTCAGCCGTGACCATTTCCATTGCCAAGAAGAAAGGTTCGGATGCGATGAAGCTGGCAAAGGTGGTGGAAGCCAAAATGGAGCACCTGAAGAAAGATGTCATCACAAACGATGTCCACGTGGAAGTGACCCGCAATTACGGCGAAACGGCTTCCCACAAGGTATCGGAGCTGCTTTTCCACCTCTCCATCGCCATCATCGTTGTCACCATCTTCGTGATGCTGGCCATGGGCTGGCGGGGCGGTTTGGTGGTCTTCCTCTCGGTGCCGGTGACGTTTGCCCTGACCTTGTTTGCCTATTATTTCTTGGGATACACCCTCAACCGGATCACCTTGTTCGCGCTCGTGTTTGTGACGGGGATTGTGGTGGACGACTCCATCGTGATTGCCGAAAACATGCACCGCCACTTCAAGATGAAGAAGCTTCCGCCTTTGCAGGCGGCAATTTATGCCATCAACGAAGTAGGAAATCCCACCATATTGGCTACACTCACCGTCATTGCGGCGGTCTTACCTATGGCTTTTGTTTCGGGCATGATGGGGCCTTACATGAGTCCGATGCCGATTGGTGCGGCCATTGCAATGGTATTCTCCTTATTGGTTGCCCTGACCCTGACTCCCTATTTCGGATACCTGTTCCTTCGTCAGAAAGACAAAAATGGAACAGAGGAAGAAGCCGGCGAGGAGGAAGATGCACATGAGCAACTCCAGAAGACGAAGATCTACCGGATTTATGCCAAAATAGTAAGTCCATTTTTGGAAAGCCGCAAAAAACGCTGGGCGTTTATGCTTGGGTTGGTAGCCGTGCTGTTGCTTTCGTTGTCGTTTTTCTATACCAAATGGGTGCCGGTGAAAATGCTTCCTTTCGACAACAAGAACGAGTTCCAGGTGGTGATCGACATGCCCGAAGGGACAACACTCGAACGGACGGCCGCTGTCACCAAAGAATTGGCCAACTACGTGAGCAAAAACGATCTGGTGGTGAACTACCAGACATACATCGGCACGTCCGCGCCCATCAGTTTCAACGGCTTGGTGAGGCATTACGATTACAGGACAAGCCAAAACACAGCCGACATACAGGTGAACTTGCTCGACAAGGGCGATCGCAGGAAGCAGAGCCACGAGATTGCGAGGGACATGCGTGCAGGCTTGCAGCAAATCGGCAAAAAATACGGTGCCAATGTGAAAGTGGTGGAAGTGCCACCGGGACCTCCCGTGATGTCCACCATCGTAGCCGAAATCTACGGGCCGAATTATGCCCAACAAATCGATGTCGCCAAACAGGTGAAAGGACTTTTGACCAAAACCGAAAACGTGGTGGATGTGGATTGGTCAGTGGAAGACGATCAGCCGGAATATAAATTTGAAGTGAACAAGGACAAGGCGATGAAATGGGGCATCCCTTCGGCGCAAATCGTGCAGACGATGCGTTCGGCCATGTCGGGAATGCAAGTCGGCGTGCTGCACCAACCGCGCTCACTGGATGAGGTGGGCATTGTGCTGCAACTTCCCGAAAAGGACAAATCGAGCATCGCAGATTTGCTCTCGATGAAAGCAGTGAACCCGCAGGGCATGACCATTCCGTTGAGTGATTTGGTGACGGTGACACAAGGCATCAAGGAAAAAAGCATTCAACGGAAAGACCAGAAACGGGTGGTGTATATCCTCACCGAAGTGGCAGGGAAATTGGAAAGCCCGGTGTATCCGATTACCAGTGTTTCGGATCAGCTATCGAGCGTAAAAGTTCCCGAAGGTTACACCTTGAGTGAAGAATACAAGCAACAACCGCAATACGAAGACAATTTCACCCTCAAATGGGACGGCGAATGGCAAATCACCTACGAGGTGTTCCGCGACTTGGGCTTGGCATTTCTCTTCGTGCTGATTATCATCTATGTGCTGATTGTAGGCTGGTTCCAAAACTTTATCACTCCTTTGGTGCAATTGTCGGTGATCCCGCTTTCCATGATCGGCATCGTGCTTGGACACTGGGTGATGGGAGCCTATTTTAGCGCACCGTCCATGATCGGGTTCATTGCCCTGGCGGGAATCATGGTGCGCAATTCGATCCTGCTGATCGACTTCATCGACATCCGGCTCAAGGAGGGTATTCCCCTGAAGCAAGCCGTGATCGAAGCTGGAGCTGTGCGCTCCACGCCGATTATCCTCACGGCAGGCGGTGTAGTGTTGGGGGCCACTGTCATCCTGTTCGACCCGATTTTCCAAGGGCTGGCCATTTCGTTGATGGGTGGCACCATCACCTCCACCGTCCTTACCTTGGTCGTGGTGCCTCTACTCTATTTCAAGATGTTGAAAAACAAAAAAAAATAAACGTATGAAACTATTAGTTGTCCTCAGTGTGAAGGAATACCAGCGGAAAGTGACCGCTTTGCTTGAAGAGGCTGGAGTGAACCGCTTCAGCGTGGTTGACATCGCTGGCTATAAGAAGAAAAAAGGGAGCATCAGTTGGTTTGCCTCCCATCCCGACAGTGAAAAAACGGACTCCATCCTCCTCTTAAGTTTTACGGGGGAAGAGATTGCCAATCAGGCACTTAATAAAATCAATGAATGCAATGCAGAAATGCAGAATCCGTTTCCGGCACATGCCTTTGTGATGGATGTGGAAAGTTTTTCAAATTTAATATAATACACTATGACACGAGAATACATCATCCGCCTTGTGGCAGGAACATTGGTCCTGGCGGGAACGGCGCTCGGCTATTTTGTGGCCAAGGAATGGCTTCTGTTGCCGGCCTTTGTGGGGCTCAACCTGCTGCAGTCGTCGTTCACCAAATTTTGCCCGTTGGAAATTATCTTGAAAAAAACGGGAATCAAAGATTGAAGAGAAACAGGTAAATGAAGTTAAGAAGCGCAAACTACACACCTTTTGGAAAGTAAATAAGCCGAAAATTGTGTAATTTGCGCTCTTGATTTATGTTCGACAAAGGAAATCTTAATGAAATGAAAATGAAAAGAAATTGGAACGAAAGATACAGCATCGCCGACTATGTGTACGGTGAAGAGCCAAATGAATACTTCAAGGCAACACTCGCTAACCTCCATCCTGGAAAAATACTCCTTCCCGCCGATGGCGAAGGACGCAACGGCGTGTATGCCGCTACGCAAGGGTGGGAAGTGGAGGCCTTTGACCAAAGCGAGCAAGCACGGGAAAAAGCCTTGCAATTGGCACAGCGCAAAGGAGTTCGGATAAACTATCAGGTGCTCGATTTTCAGCAAATATACGACACATATCCGAAAGAGAACTTCGATGCTATCGCCTTGATTTTCGCACACATGCCTCCGGAAATCAAATCGGGGTATTTTCCGCAGCTGCCTGATTTGCTTAAACCTGGAGGGCATATTTTGCTCGAAGGGTTCAGCAAGAATCATGTCACCTATCAGCAGAAAAATCCGGGAATTGGCGGGCCGCCCGACGTGGAAATGATGTATTCGGAAGAACTTATGCGGGAGTTGTTTCCTGATTTGGAAATCATCACTCTCTCTGAACAAGAAATATCGCTCAACGAAGGATTAGGTCACAACGGCCTAGGTTCGGTTGTGCGGTACATCGGCAAGAAGCGGTAATTCGATTGCCGCGAAAAAAACAAAAGCCATTGAGAGGGATCGACCGACTCAATGGCTTTGCTGCAATCAAAAACTATTTCCTTGTTTATTTCACCGAAAACTTATAAATACAAGTTTGGTGATACACCTCTCCCGGTTTCAAAAGAGTGGATGGGAAAGATGGTTGGTTGGGCGTGTCGGGATATTTTTGAGTTTCCAGCGCCACAGCTTCACGGAATTTGTGAGCTTTGCCATATTTTCCGATCACTTTTCCATCAAGGAAGTTCCCACTGTAGAACTGCATTCCCGGTTGGTCGGAGAACACTTCCATGAAACGTCCGCTCGCAGGCTCGTAGAGGCTTGCCACCAATTCCACGTCGTTTGGCGTTTTGCGGTCGATCACCCAGTTGTGGTCATATCCTTTTCCGTTTTTCAATTGTTCGTTCTTTTCTTCGATTCGTTTTCCGATGGCTGTTGGCTGACGGAAATCAAATGGAGTGCCTTCCACCGGCTCAATTTTTCCGTAGGGAATCAGCACGCTGTCCACAGGTGTATAGCCGCTGGCCTTAATCATCAACAGGTTGTCCGAATTGCTGCCGTTGCCCGTACCTTTCAAGTTGAAGAAGGTGTGGTGGGTCAGGTTCACGTGCGTTGGCTTGTCAGTGGTAGCTTCATACGTGATCTTGAATTCATTTTCAGGAGTCAGGGAGTACACCACTTTCACCTTCAATGTTCCAGGGAAACCTTCTTCTCCGTCAGGAGACACGTAGGAGAAGTGGATGGCATTGCTGCTCACGCTGTCCACATTCCACACTTTCATGTCGAATCCGTTGAATCCGCCGTGAAGCGTCTGCCCGTTGTTGTTCAATGGGAAATGATACGCCACGCTGTCGATGGTGAATGTTCCTTTGGCGATGCGGTTGCCGTAACGTCCCACGATGGAGCCGAGGCAACGTTCTCCCTTGTAGTTGATG
>MKRS01000478.1 GCA_001897035.1 Bacteroidales bacterium 45-6 | reverse complement strand
CTGGAAACAATTATAAATACAAATAGTGATATTCTTGGTATTTACAACTCGTTTATTTTTAAATTGAAGGAATGGATAAGTTGAAGATTTTATTACTTAAGGGAACAAGGAAGCTTTATACAAAAGCATTCGGTTCTTATACTATTTCTAAACCTGAAAGCGAACAAAACCCGGACGTGTGTGCAGAAATAATTTATAATACACTTACGGGAGAAGCTCCTGCAATGATTGCAAGATTAGGAAGCACCGAAATGATTTGTATATCCAATTATTTGGGTGTGCATAATAAGAAGAATCTTTTAGGTTATATTAAAGGATCTGCACACCCATGGTGGTGGGAGGAAGGAAGAATTATGCAGATGCAGAACTGGAGTGGCTTTTTTCCTCCAACAAAAGAGAAGATTGAAAAATTTTGTGAACTGATGCTGAACGACATTGCTGATATTGATGTCTTAGGATCCTGGCTTCCGGAAGAGCGATTGCTGGAACAGCAATTGCAAAATGCAAAAAAGGTACGTTTTATTTACCTTGATCCTTTTTGGTCAAAACTTCCATGGACAAGGGCTTTAAAGGATAAGAAGGTATTGGTTGTTCATCCGTTTGCAGAAACGATTCAGTCTCAGTTTAAGAAACGAACACTAATTTTTAAAGATGACTTATTACCTTCCTTTGAACTTAAAACAATAAAAGCCATACAAAGTATTGCTGGCAATAGAACCAGTTTTTCAGATTGGTTTGAAGCGTTGGATTATATGAAAGGAGAGATAGATAAGCATGACTACGATATATGTTTGATAGGTGCAGGCGCTTACGGATTACCGTTAGCCGCGCATGTTAAGCGCATGGGTAAAAAAGGATTTCATATAGGGGGGAGTTTGCAGTTGTTGTTTGGAATCAGAGGGAAGCGTTGGGAGAACCCGGAATATGCATCAGGAGCAAAGCTTAATTATCCGGGCTTATTTAATGAGCACTGGACAAGGGCTAATGAAAATGAAAAGCCACAAGACTCCGAAAAAGTAGAGGATAATTGTTATTGGTGATTTTAGAAAAGGTAATATAATACGATGAGATACATAAACCTGAAATGGGCAAAAAGTGAGGATGATGGAAAATTCAATTTTGGAGATGATTTAGGCCCTTATATCATTAATAAATTATCCGGAAAAGAGGTTAGATATTTTCACTTTGCTAATACCAGGGTGAATAGTATCAAACAATTTTTGCATGGAGCGTTTAAAGGAAGGCTAAGCTTAAAATATACCAGTGATTTTTTCAGGTGTTTTTTTGCGAAGCATTACTTAATATCAATAGGAAGCATTTTGCAGTGGTATGGTTCATCAAGGTGTATTGTATGGGGATCCGGCATTATTAACCAG
>MKRS01000477.1 GCA_001897035.1 Bacteroidales bacterium 45-6 | reverse complement strand
GTGCAGCCGCCCCATCCACTCGGCGTCGCGGCTGGCCAGATAGTCGTTCACCGTTACCACATGCACTCCGTTGCCAGTCAAGGCATTCAGGAAGACTGGCAAGGTGGCCACCAGGGTCTTACCTTCGCCGGTTGCCATTTCGGCAATTTTCCCCTTGTGGAGAACCACACCACCAAACAGCTGCACATCGTAGTGCACCATGTCCCAAGTGATTTCGTTTCCTCCAGCCAGCCAGTGATTCTTATAAATAGCTTTGTCGCCTTCTATGTGGACAAAATCGTGGTTGACCGAAAGATCACGGTCAAATTCAGTAGCCGTAACAACCACCTCTTCGTTTTGGGTAAAACGGCGAGCGGTGTCTTTCACTATGGAAAAAGCCTCCGGAAGCACTTCCATCAGCACCACTTCGTATTTCTCAGTGATGTCTTTTTCTATTTTATCTACTTGTTCCCAAAGTTCTTCACGTTGGTCGATATCGATCGTGTCGATAGAAGCTTTCATTTCTTCTATCTTGGCTTTGTCTGCCGCCACATAGTCCTGAATGCGTTGCTTGATTTCTTCAGTTTTGGCACGCAGTTCGTCGTCCGTCAATTTCTCGATAGACGGATACACCGCCTTTATTTTATCCACATAGGGGTTGATCTCTTTCAAGTCCCGTTGTGATTTGTTTCCGAACAATTTGCTCAAAAAATCATTGAATCCCATAATTTTATATTTCTATTTTTGTTGTTTTCTTGTTTAACGAATCACCCTCTCAATAGCGCATCAGTTCGCTTAGAACATTAGCTGAGGAACCGTTCGGGGAACGAATCCGGAGGATGTGCGACACAGTGGGAGCTATTTCGCGGGCATTGATTGTCCTGCCCACCTTCTGCGGCTTTATGTCGAACCCGAAAAAAATGACCGGCGACACCACTGCGGTGTTTCGCACACGGTAGTCTTTTGTGGCAGAGAAAGCGGTTTCCTTTTCGTTGACAACCTTTATTCCGGGTTGCAATTCGATGAATATGTCGCCCGAAGTATTCCTGTTGAGAAGGTTACGGTAGGCACTCATGCTGGTACTTTCCTCGCCGAACAACAACTGATAGTAGGTTGCAACGTCTTGCACTCCAGTGAATTGAATCACAAATTCGGCCGCTTTTTGTTGAATTTCCTTCAAATTGATGTTTTTGGTCTCAATCAGCTTGCGGTCGAGGTAAATCTGGTTGTCGAAGAATCCTTCCACCCACTGTTCGCGACCATAAATCGCCATCAAATACATATTGAGAAGCGACTCGCAGCGGTTCGGATAAAACACGGTTGGTTGCGAGTTTGCATCGCTGTTGGGTTCCTCGGCTTGGTAATATCCGGTGGAAGTGAGGAAAATCAGGGTATTC
>MKRS01000476.1 GCA_001897035.1 Bacteroidales bacterium 45-6 | reverse complement strand
TTGCCCGAAGAACGGCAAATAGAAACCAAACCTCAGCTTTTGGACAAGATTTGTGCGTTGCTGGGCGGAAGGGCTGCCGAAGACGTTTTCTTAGGCAGGATTTCCTCGGGTGCAGCAAATGACCTGGAGCGCACCACCAAGCTGATCTATGCGATGGTAGCTTTCTATGGCATGGGCGACAGTTTGCCGAACATCTCGTATTACGATTCATCGGGGCAAGATTATGGATTCACGAAGCCTTACAGCGACGAAACTGCCTTGCAGATAGACAAGGAAGTTCGTGAAATGGTGGCAACGCAGTATGCAAGAGCCAAAGAACTGTTGATGAAATATTCGGAAGGACATGCCACCCTATCCAAATTGCTTCTTGAAAAAGAAGTCATTTATTCAGACGACCTGAAAACGATCTTCGGAAAACGCGAATGGGCATCACGTTCAGACGAATTGATGAAAGAAGCTGAAGGCAAAGCCGAGCTTGAGAAATCGGATGCAAGCGTATCTAAAGATGACAATTTGTCCGACCAGGTTCCTTATTAGTAAACGGAAGCTTAAACCTGAAAACATACTTCCTTGAAAATAAATAACTTTATTACAAGAGCATTCTTTGGGGCATTATACGTTGCCTTGTTGCTAACTGGCATTTTAATTAACAGTACAGCCTTTACTGTAATTTTCGGGCTGATAGCCGTTCTTGCCCTCAACGAATTCTATTCTTTGCTCGAAGCAAACAGTGAAGTGCGGGTCTCAAAGCCCTTAAATATCGCAGGAGGCTTGCTATTATTTATAGGATCGGTGATCTTCTCGATGAGCGGCATCATCTACGCCCTGGCTGGCTTTATAGTATTCATGCTGATACTGTTTGTGAGTGAATTATACTGCAAGAGAGCTAATCCCCTGTTGTCCATAGCCTATTCGTTGTTTGGGATCATTTACATTGCCGTTCCTTTATCATTAAGCACGCGGCTCGTATTTTCGGGAAATGGATTCCATTCGGAATACTTGCTGGCTCTATTTGTTTTCATTTGGCTAAACGATTCCTTCGCCTACCTCACAGGAATGCTTTTAGGAAAACACCGGTTGTTTGAACGCATATCTCCGAAAAAATCGTGGGAAGGTTTTTTCGGCGGCTTGATATTCACGGTGCTCTCATCCTTCGCCTTTCATCATTTCTTTCCCGAAACAGCGCTGCCGATTTGGATTGCCCTCTCAATTGGGGTAGTGATTGCCGGCACCTTCGGAGATTTATTCGAGTCCCTTATCAAAAGGACACTCGGAGTGAAAGATTCCGGCATCCTCATCCCTGGCCACGGAGGAATACTTGACAGGTTCGATAGCACACTATTTGCCATTCCTGCGGTTGCCGTACTCCTTATATTCCTGAATTAGACAATTTGCAGGAATCTTTTGCGTTATTAAAAAAGCAAAAGCCCAATAAAAAGATGCTTATGGAAAAAGCTTCAGCACTTCCTCTCGTCTCCGTATTAGTCATTACATACAACCAAGAAGAATATATCGTTCAGGCGATTGAAAGTATTTTGTCGCAGAGATGTGATTTTGAATACGAACTTGTCATCGGTGAAGATTGCTCAACAGATTCGACGAAAGAAAAGTGCCTGGCCCTTCAAGCAAAATATCCAAGTAAAATTCGAGTAATATCCAATGAATATAACAAAGGATTATTGAGAAATTTTTACGAAACATTATTTGAATGTCGAGGTAAATACATAGCCGAATGCGCAGGCGACGATTTTTGGACTGATCCATTCAAGCTACAAAAACAAGTGGAGGTTCTTGAAGCTGATTCAGAAGTGGTCTTAGTCCATACCAACTGGAGGGAGCTACGCGTAGATTCTGGCATCGTGAAGCCGGATATGCACAGCAGAAAACCGTACTTTAAAGGAAACCGAATAGGCAGAGAATACACCCAAGCTTTGATAAACCAAATGAAAGGGCCTTTCGTTTACACATGTTCAGCTTGTTATCGGAAAAGCATTGTAGAGAAGATTTACCACCGCTACCCAACTTTTTTTACGGACGAAAGGTATCCTTGCGAAGACTACCAGCTCGTCTTTTTTCTATTGCAAGAAGGTTTTTTTTATTATCTCGATGAAGAAACGGTCACTTACAGAAGATTAGGCGAGTCAATAAGTGCTTCAAATAATCCAGCAAAATCGTTCGACTTCCATTACCGCAATTTATTGTTACGCATTGATATAATACAGGAACTAAACCTAAACTTGCACGATGCCTCGGAGTTTCTTCAGTACCAGTCGTACTCCTTGTCGCGACTTGCCTTCAAAGCAAAGCGTAAGGATTTAGCCCAGATGGCTCAAGACAAGTTTGCCGCGATTGGTTTTGAGGTGACTTCGGCAGATCGCCTCTACAACTTTATAACCCAACATTCCATGTTGCTTCAGACAGCACATCCCTTGTATCAGATTGGGCGGAGAATCAAGGGCTTGCTTAGGAAAACGACCTCCTGAATTATTTTTCAAAATTCGATTTTTCTGGCAATATGTGTTCGAATGCTTCGTGAAGCATCTGCTTATAGCGCTCAAAGTCAACATCTTCAGTTACATCATTCAAGCATATTTCCTGCCATTCTCCTCCTTGAATCCAACCACATATAGCATCGATAGTGGTTGAATCCATACTGACATACCGCCCCCTTTTCAATGTATTTTTGGGAGAGAAATCCCCTTTTGCCAAGTGCCAGAACCTGAATAACCACTGATTAACATCTGCTTGCGACCGGAATCTTGATTTAGCCGTTTCGAGAAGCAATAGCTGTTCAACATCCCAAACTTCCTCAAATGTTGTCTTCCGATAAGGTTGCGAAATATGAGCTACCAAAAGGCCTGGAAAATGCCGCCAAGGAAGCAGGAGCATAGACTTTAGTAAGTATTTGCCATATTTCAAGTTGATCCATTTCGAGAAATGCTGCTCCACTACCTTTCTCTTTGAAAAATACCGGTCCACGACATGGATCCCATTGACATACGACCCATAAACATCTCTGGGAACAATCGGATCCAATATCGCAAAATCAGTCGGCAATTGTTTATAGAAATAATCAGCAGGCTTGGTTGGAGCTGTCAGAAAGACGTCATCGTTAAAGTATATGAAATGTTCGCTAAGATCTTTTATCCGGTGCATGAATATTTCAATAACATTGCTGCTGAAGGTAGGTAAAAATTCTTGGGGAATGTAATCTTCATGCTTCACCCAGTTTAACTTGGGTGATTCCAAATTGATCCATTCTGGCAACTCACCGGAAGTGATAAAATGTATTTTTCGTATCCAGGGAGCAAATTTCTCAACTCCCCTAAACCAGTATTGCAACAATCCCCAATCACGAAAACGAATATTTCTTTTATCTCCTTTTTCCAAATCACTGAAGCAGTCAAAACGCAAACGCCACACCGGGTCATTTCCATCAACCCAAGGCAACACAATGTCTATTTCGTCAGGCATTTCCATTCCAATAGTTTTAGCCATAAAGTTAAACAAAAAAGGGGAAAATTCAGAAAAGAAGAGAAAAGCCCGCTAACTGGCATTTTTATTCACGGGACAAAAACAGACTTACCAAGCCCTACCTTCATCCATAAATTCTTGAGATAAACAAGAATCCATAACAGCCAGGATGGCAAAAACAGCATAAGCCTTTTTCTAAAAGGAAGATCATTCACTTTCAAGCTGTTCCTGAAATAGAGAAAACCAGACTTGTCATTTCTAAGCCGACTTTGGATAGCAAGAGAAAAACGATTGAGATCCAAGAACTTTTTCAGAGCCTTATTTCCCCCCTCAAACTCAGCATATTTAGAAAAGGATGCACTCTCCCTCATATCTTTCCCATTGCGAGATAAGCTGTTGGAATCGTAGCAGTAAACCGCTCCGACCCTCCAGATGAAAAGAATTTCGTAAGACAGTCCTATCCGTATCCACAAATCGGTATCCTCTCCTCTCTTGACTGTAGTATCAAAATCTCCGACAGCCTCGAAAACATCCTTTTCAAACACGGCTGAAGAAGTGAATATAGCTGTGAATTTGCAACTTGCCTCGAAGTAATTGACCATTTCATAGTCCGCCGTCTTTTTAATTGAATATTCGGCCTTTGTGACCTTTCCTTTGTATTCAAACTCAATGGCAGCGGCAAACACCTTTTGCTCGGGAAAGCGACAAATGTATGTGTAAATTTCCTGTAAAAAATGAGGATACCAATAGTCATCAGCGTCTAAAAAGGCTATAAATCGACCCTCAGCAAGTGATATTCCGAAGTTCCGAGCAGATGAGACCCCCCTGTTTTCCGTTTCATAATAGCGAATCCTCGGGTCAACCATCTCCTCCTTTACGATGTTTCCTCCAGCGTCTTCAGATCCATCATTGACCACAATAATCTCATAATCCGAAAAAGACTGCGAAAAAGCGCTATTCAGTGTCTTTCTGATATATTTTTCTTTGTTGTATAAAGGTATTATTATCGAAAAAAATGGACTCATTCGAGAAATAAATTTGCCAACAGGCTGTAATCAAGTACAAAAATATGAAAATTTCAAGAATGCAATTTCTATTCTATAGTTTAATCGCATTTTGACGAACAAATTCAAATAAAAATTTCACCCTCTGCTTGGATTTCAAAAAAACGGCAATACTTTTTGCAATACAGTATCTCAATTTTTAGCAAATAGCCTTTCCTTTGAAATAGAAAAAGGATGCCCCTAAAAGAGCATCCTTTCTTTATGATAAAGGTAAATTCTATAGAGAAATATTATTTAATTTTGGTAATGGCTGCACGGCTCATTGCTGGGTCATTGTAGAACAGATTATCTACACCACCAGAAGCTTCAGTTGTCAATTGAGATGGGGATATTCCAAACTCGTCGACCAAAGCATCATATACCGCTTGGGCTCGTGCCTTACTCAGCTCGGCATTTCTTTGCGCTGAACCCGTTCCCTTATCGGCATAGCCTGTAATCACATACACGGCTTTCGGATCACCAGTCTTGATAACTTGGGCATAGAATCCGACGTTTACTCGAGCGTCTTTGGACAAGGTCGTCTTATTCATGGGGAAAATGACCAACATCGGAGATGCTGCTGCTGCTCCTACGGATGGTTTCTCAATAATCTTCTCAATGATTTTTGGTTTGCCTGCATTGGCTAATTGCTGCTGCAATGCATCATTGTTGCGGTTAGCTTCATCAAGCTTTTGACGCAAAGCGTTCAATTCATCTTCGTTGTTGATCGTAACAGTTTTTGAAGAGCAACGATCCCAATTTCGTTTGTTGAACTTGTAAACCAGCCCAATAGTAGCTGATACAATCTGATTCGCAGCCTGCTTATCATAATATGAACCTTCGTGATCGAAACGGCCATTGATCTGAGTTCCTTTCAGGTCTAACGTCAGATTCAAAGCCTTACCTAAACGAAATGTGTTCAAAAGACCTCCCGTTACAGAAAGTTCATCTTCGCGAGAATCAACCTTCCTGGACGTAAGCCAGCCAAAACCCACGTAAGGGATGAAGTTGTAGAAACGGCTTTCTTTATATCCGCAAAAAATGTTTGTCAAGTTGAACAAAGCCGCAGCGTTGATGTGATAGTACTTGATTTTTTGCTTGTAATACGTTGCACCGTCAGCCCCTTTAACCGTACTTTTTGGATCAGTCACATAAAAGTTGCTGGAAGATGCTGAAAGCCCATTGGCAGTACTTGCGTCCAAGCCAAAACGCAACCCCAAACCAGGAGTGAACCATTTTCCCAAATAGCCATTGAAAGTTGGGGTGATCCGCTTGCTTAAAGACTCTTGAGCATCAAACTTGCCCAAGTAAACTTGACCGCCAATGCCTGCACTAATAAACCAATTATCAAAAAACTTGTTGGTTTGCACCTTGTACCGATTGGTGCTATCTTCCACCATAGTAGTAGTTGCATTCTGTGATTTTGCGCCAATAGCTGCTAAAAATAAAGCACCTAAGATTGCGCCTTTGATTAAGTTTTTGCTCATTTTTGTCGATGTATTAAGTTTTAAATTATTACAAATGTATAATATATTTTTCTTCTATTATAGATGTCGCTTTATATTTTATTTTGGCAATAACTTGCTCTTTTTTCAATAACGCTTATAATATAAGGATTTTTGAAAAGCGAACAACAATGTTAAATAATTATAAAGTAAGTTATTAACAATATTTCCTTTCCTGTCCTCCCCTCCTTTCTTTCAATAATAAGATCATTTTTTCCAAAATTTCCATTTAGTTTTTTTCTGGTTACCGTAACCATAGCCGTAACCATAGCCGCCATAGCCATAGCCATAACCATAGCTAAAGGCACTTTTCTGGACACCGTTAAACAATAGGGACATGTTGTTCAATCGGCGTTCTTGATACAAACGTTCGATTTCCGGGAGCTGGCGGCGATCCAGTTTCCCTGAACGAACAACAAATATCGTCACATCCGTGATGCGGTTGATGATTGAGGAGTCGGCCACAACGCCCAATGGCACGTTGTCAACTATGACATAGTCGTACCTTTTCTTGAGTTCATCGACCAATTGATCCAGTCTGTTGCTTAACAACAATTCCACGGGATTAGGAGCAATTACGCCGATTGGTATCAGGTCGATACCCTTTGCAGGCATATCTTGGACAATCACATCGTTGACGCTCAGGTTTTGGTCGGACAAATAGTGAGTGACTCCTTTTTCTTTCTTGACGCTCAGCTGCATGCTCAGAGTCCCTTTCCTCAAGTCGAGGTCCAGCAAAACCACTTTCTTTTTTAGTTGAATAAGACTTGCTGCCATGTTGAGCGAAGTAAATGATTTTCCCGCTCCAGCACTGAAGGAAGTGAAAGTGATCACTTTCTTTTGTCCTCCGCCGGCATCCATAAAGCTCAAATTTGTCCGCAGGATACGGAAAGCCTCGGAGAGCTGATCAACGCCTTGCTGCTGCACCATTATGCTTCCCTGATTTGCTCCGGCTCTTCTCGAAAATGGGATTTCTGCGAGAAACGGGACACTAACTACATCTTCAATTTCTTTCCGGGTTCTCACGCTCGTGTCAAGCATCAGCATGAGTAGCAGAATGGCTGAGGGAAGAATAAGCCCGCAGGCCGACCCTAACAGCAATTTTTTGAGCTTGTTGGGGTAGATCGGCGAAAAGCCGCCTCTTGCGGGATCTATTATCTGGGCGTTATCATCCACCATGGATTGGTTAAGGGCGTTTTCCTCTCTCTTGTTGAGCAAGAAGACATATAGGTCTTCTTTAACCTTTTGCTGCCTTTCTACCGACAGCACGTCCCGCCGTTTAGCGGGAATCTGCCTTGCCTGTCCTTGCGCCTTGGAAGCTTCTTGGATAGCATCCTTTTTCTTGATCGACAGTCCTGTGATCGTATTGTTGACAGCGGTGATAATATTTTGCTTCAGAGACCGCAAGGATTTGTTCGTCTCTTGCACGATGGGGTTGTTCTCGCCGCTGTTTTCGAGGAGGCGGTCGCGTTTCAGCAAGGCGGCATTGTATTGGTTGATTTGCCCCTCTATGTTGGCGTCAACCAAGCCCGTGTTGTTTGGGATCAGGTTGCTGATTTGGTTCGGATCGCTCAGATAATGTTTCATGAAGTTTACCAATCGGATCTGGGTATCCAGTTCTTTTCCCTGAGTCATATATTGGCGGCTGTCGGACATGTACATTTCACCCGCCGTATTCACATCTATGCCTCCGTTGCCCATATTTAATTTCTCCAGATTAGATTCGACAGAGTCCAGTTCTTGCCC
>MKRS01000475.1 GCA_001897035.1 Bacteroidales bacterium 45-6 | reverse complement strand
AATTTCACCTGCATTTCCACTAAGTTCATCCCGTTTTCCTTGACCTCCTGTGCCGAAGGGATGCCGGGCAGGTGGCCGTTGTCCTGAATGAAAGTGTTTACCTCGTGGAGGCTTGGCAGGCGGTAGTCCTTGTCGAAGACGAAGTCGGCAAACTGGTCCACGCTCTGCACAAGTACTTCCGTGGCGCGGATCTGCCCCTTCACGTCGAGCTTGTATTGAGGCGAGGTAGTGCCAATGCCGACGTTGCCAGCATCGTTTATTCTAAGTCGCTCCTTTCCATAAGTATCGAAGGTGAGGAATCCCCCTTCTTCCGATCCACCGCGATAGAAGTTGATCGCCCCGTTGTTTCTGTTATTGCCATAAAACTCATGGGCAAGACTGAATACCTTTCCATTGCTTGGCTGAGTAGAAAAGCTACTTACCACAAGATTGTTGTCCTCATCTGAGGTGGCAAGTATAGCTGCATAGGGATTATTCGCCCCACTGTTGATATGAAGCTTGGCTTTAGGGCTGATGGTTCCGATGCCGACGTTGCCATTAACTGCTAAGTGAGTTCCATTCGTTAGACTGGTATTTGCGCTATATCCAATGGCAACTCCTTGATAATTTGTTTTATTCCCAACATCAGGTTGTAAATGCAAAGTACTATAAAATGTACCTAACGTTATATAATTAAGATCATTGTGCCTTCCTAAAATCCACACCTTTCTATCATTAAGACCTTTTGCATTACCAATTTCAATTCCATTATTGTTGCTTTCTAAAAGTTGAACAATATCACCTCGAGAGCTAGCGGTAGGATAAGTTGAATTAGCAGTTGAACTGAAACCCAAGGTGTTAATATTGAACTTTGCCTGTGGACTGGAGGTGCCTATCCCCACATTATCGTTCGATGAAGTGCCTATTCCGCCTGCCCCGTTCGGGAGATAGACTGTTTGCCCTTCTGCCGTGAGTGCCAGAGCAAGAATACTTAAAGCAAGTATGACTCTTTTCATAATCTGATTGTATTTTTTGTTGTTTTAAATAAATATCTATCGAATAGCCGTTTCTTTATTCCTTGATAATCTTCCAGGAGGTGTTTTTTCCACCCACGTTGATTCTCAGGATGTATGTCCCAACGGGTTGCCCGCTGATGTCGAGGTCGGTGCGCGAGGAGGAGGCTTCGCCACGCAATAGCAACTGGCCCTGAAGGGAGAAGATGCCGAGCGTGCCGCTGGTGCCGTCAGGCAGCCCTATGACCTGCACGCTCAGCCGCCCCTGCGTGGGGTTGGGATAGATCTTGACCTGCATGTCGCCCAGCATCTCGGTGGCGGGCTTCACGCTGTCGGTCTTGGTCACCAGCGCGCTTCGGGCGAGGGTGATGGTGCGCGAAATACGATTGCCCGCAGCATCGTACCCGAAGGACACTTGCGCCGGGGCAATGCCGCAGCCAAGCAACAGGAGAAAAAGGAGAACGCTTTTTTTCATAATGGTGTATATTTGTTGTTTTGTGAATCTGCTGATATCGTCAGCCTCTGGCACCTTGTCTTACCAGGTAGCCTCTGCTGGCTATGATTATTCACATGAAGGTGCTTGAAAAGACTCTGTCATCACCAAAAATAACCGGCGGGTAGAAGACACCCTCTCTCCGCCGGCAAGGCTATATCGAAAATGGAAAAAGAAACTGATGAAGCTGTTTGCTCGGCTCTCTATTCATGACGGAACTCCATGTTTTGAGAATTTTACAAAATTTGGATATTATTTCATATTGAACGAGACAAATGTATTGAAGGAAACTGATATTTTAGGGAAATATAGGTTAGGGCATTAGAAGGTAACGCCGAGAGATGGACTTATTTAATTGTTTTTCAAAAATTTACGATTTTAAAGTAACAGAGCATATATAGGGAAGAAAAAAATGGAGAAGTGCTGATACCGCATCAATGGTGTGCGTTAGGAGGCTAAATGGTAATGCCATTGATGTCGATCCCCAACACTTGTATCTTGGCCCTCAGCTTGGCCTTTCGACCTCGAATGCTCGATTCTGTGGTATTGAAGAGAATGGATAGTTGTTGGTTATCGAGGTTCATGTTTGAAAGCGCAAGGAGCATTTTCTCATTTGAACTTAGTATTTGGGGATCAGCGAGTCGAATTCCCGTGAATTCCTCAAACCTGTTATCGGTCATCACTTTCTCGAAGTGAATAGCTGCATTGGCAACAAAGTCTATATATGCTTCTGAAATTTTGCCTGCTAACTGTGGGTTTTTGACTACATGGGCATTTGTCTTCAGATCCGAGAGGAGTGCCTTAACGGTGACGTTTTGCTGCGAAATTTGCTGGTATAAGGAGAGGATAAACTCGATATCCAACAATTTCCGCTCTATATCCTTCTTTTGTTGGTGGAGTTGTTTGTTTTCATGTTCGACGAGTATGGTTTCCATCTTCGCCCGGCGTTGTCGTTTGAGCAAAATCAAAATAGGGAAAATCGCTGCACAGAGGTTCGCCATAGTAATAAGGAGAATGTGGTTACGGTATATGAATGCTCCGTCATCGGCCTCGGCCAAATCGCATCGTTTCCCCAGCGCCTGGATTTGTAAGCTTTCCTGCTCCTGGACGGCATTTCTGAAGCTGTTTCGCACGTATTGACAATTGGCTTTCAACGACTTGCATCCGAGGAGGAATACGCATAACAAAATCAGGAAGGCGTAGATAAAACGTATCATCTCTGCTCTTTTGTTTTTTTACAAAAATAGCATAAATCAATTGCATAACGCGCCCAATCAAACCCGAAAATAGCGGAGACTTCTTTACGAACAACATGGACGACATACTGCGGAAAAATTACATCTTGCAGGTAACAAAATTCGAGTTCGTAAAAGAGCATCCGAAAAGTCCAATGGCTACATCTTAGGCTTATCCTCTATTTTTTGTGAACCTACCATGAGAAATAAAAGCAAAGCAATAGATATTACAAAAGCACTTCAATTTGGGAATATTTCGATCTTCACTGCCGAAAAAGAGGACGGAGCTTCACTGAGATTTATCATCGGACAATAAGTATTTTTTTCGACCCGCCTCGTTTTCCTCAATTAGACACCTAACGCACAGATGCCACATCTTCCTTCATTTTTGAAACAAAATTATGATTTTTGACTCTTTTTTTAGACGAATAGACTGAATCTACGGATAATTTGATATACCTTTGCCAGACTAAAATTAGTAGAACATAAACAAAAATAGGATATACAAATATGTGTGGATTTGTTGGGGCTTTCGAGCTTAAAAGTGATGCGGAGGTTTTACGCCCTTTGATCTTAAAAATGGCAAAAAGAATCCGTCATCGTGGCCCGGATTGGTCTGGAATTTATTGTGGAGATAAAGCAATTCTTGCCCATGAGCGTTTGGCAATTGTGGACGTTGCTTCTGGTGGACAACCCCAGTACAGCAAGGACAAGAATCTGATATTGGCCGTTAACGGAGAGATATATAATCATCAGGAAATCAGGAACCGTCAGGCCGGCACTTACGAATTCCAATCCAAGTCGGACTGCGAAGTCATTCTTTCCCTTTATCGGGAAAAGGGCGTTGAACTTTTCAACGAGATCAACGGAATCTATGCTTTTGCGCTGTACGACAAGGAGAATGATTCGTTCCTGATCGGACGCGACCACATCGGGATCATTCCCCTTTATTACGGATATGACTCCCTCGGACAATTTTTTGTTGCCAGCGAACTGAAAGCCTTGGAAGGCGTTTGCGTGGACATCAAGGAATTCCAACCGGGATACTACTACGATAGCCGCGAAGGCCAGATGGTACGCTGGTACAACCGCGACTGGATGGAATACGACGCTGTGAAAGACAATGAATCGGATGTGGATATCCTGAGAGAGTCGCTCGAAAACGCCGTACACCGCCAATTGATGTCGGATGTTCCTTACGGCGTATTGCTTTCGGGCGGACTTGACTCTTCGATCATCTCGGCTGTAGCGAAAAAATATGCAGGGAAAAGGGTCGAGGCCGGCTCCGACCAAGACGCTTGGTGGCCGCAACTTCACTCTTTCGCCATCGGCCTGAAGGGTGCACCCGACTTGGTGGCAGCACGCAAAGTGGCCGACTACATCGGCACCATACACCACGAAATCAACTTCACCATCGATGAAGCATTGGATGCTTTGAGTGATGTCATTTATCATATTGAAACTTATGACGTGACCACCATCCGGGCTTCCACCCCGATGTATCTGCTGGCACGTTTCATCAAATCGATGGGTGTGAAAATGGTGCTCTCGGGAGAAGGTTCCGATGAATTATTCGGCGGATACCTGTATTTCCACAAAGCCCCGAACGCAAAAGAATTCCACGAAGAAACCGTCCGCAAAATGGACAAGCTTCACCTATACGATTGCCTCCGCGCCAACAAAACGCTGGCTGCTTGGGGAGTGGAAGGCCGTGTGCCGTTTTTGGACATCGAGTTCATTGACACCGCCATGAATTTGAACCCCAAAGACAAGATGTGCGGTCATGGAAAAATTGAGAAACACATCCTGCGTAAGGCATTCGAAGACTATCTTCCGGAGAGTGTTACTTGGAGACAAAAAGAACAATTCTCCGACGGAGTTGGCTACAACTGGATCGACACCCTGAAAGATGTGGCCAGCAAAAAGATCTCGGACGAACAAATGGCCAAAGCCGCAGAAAGATTTCCAATCAATCCTCCTATGTCGAAGGAAGAATATTGGTACAGGACTATGTTTGAAGAACATTTTCCATCCGCATCGGCAGCCCAAACAGTTCCATCTGTGCCTTCCGTTGCTTGCAGCACACCTGCTGCATTGGAGTGGGACGAAGCATTCAAGAACAGCATTGACCCATCCGGTAGATCGGTTCTGTCTGTACACGAATCTCCCAGCGGGAAAGAATGATCTATTAATGATGCGGGGTTATCGAAAAAGCCCCAGTAAGCTTGATAAATACAACGAAATAAGGCTGCCTTTGCGGGTAGCCTTATTTCGTTGTACGAGGTAGAAAATCACGATGGGTAGATATTGCCATCAATTATCGTGATTTAAAGGATTTGAGGCAGCAGAATACCAGAGAACCGTTTATTTCAATCGCCAAATGCTAACCTGAGAAAGTCTCATCTCTGAGCATCTCGTACTTTTTCGAAGATTGACGGACAAATCAACAGGCAGTTTTTCCAAATCGAAATACGCGCCTAAAATCTGCCTAATGCCTTCAAAAGAGGTCACTGGTTCCCCATCCCGCTTGAATCCTCCGGGACGGCATTCTTTCTGGACATTCGTTTTCTCCCAATCGTAAGTAGAAGCTATAACAAGCGTTCCTCCGCTATTTAATCGTTCGTGAATGCGCTCGAGGAAATCGATAGGGTTCGTGAGTTCTTCCAGCAAATTGGGAACAATGATTAAGTCGTAACCAGTATATACTGGCTTCAAGTTGTTGGCATTGTCTTGCATGAACATGATCTTCTCTTTTCCTTCTCCCAATCCGGTTTTGGAGAGCAACAGCTCCCGGTAGAACACCAGTTCATCCTCATCTTTAACGATGTAGCGGACAAACCCCCTCTCTTGCAATTGAATCGGCATCCGGATAAACCTGGCTGAGAAATCGATGGCAGTGACAGCATCAAAATGTGGAGCCAGTTCAAAAGCCAATCGTCCTGTGTCTGCATTCAGATCCAACACCTTGCTAATCCTCTTGCCTTTTGCATCATTCAAAACGAGGCGAGCCAGTTCGTGGTGAAAATTTTCGTTCGCCCCAAAGGAGTCGCCCCAGTTGTTTTCGCAGGAATTCGACACTTCTTCATCCGTCTCATACTCGTCGTTCTTAATATCCAGCGGTTGCCCGGACTCCACGACCCGAAATCCAGCGTGCTGGTAGAAATGGCGGCGGAAAGCATATCGGGAATGGTGGGTGGCTTCATTTCCGGTAGAAATCCAGGATCCCCCCTTAATCAGGTTGTGCTTGCCGTCGAAAGTGGGAGTGGAAAAGTCGTCATACATCGGATGCACGCCAAAGCCAGGAAATCCAGTAATTGGTGTTTCGGTCCATTGCCACACATTGCCAACGACATCGTAGAAATCACCTTGTTGAAACATATCCACGGGACAAGGCGAGGCAAAATGTTCGAGGCCGATATTTCCGGGGACGTTCTCCCACCCGTCCACATCCGGCACATGGCAGTATTCCAAGAGCCGGTACCATTCGGCTTCTGTGGGCAGACGAAAAGTCCTGCCCTGCTTTGCCGAAAGCCAGTTGCAATAAGCCTTTGCTTCGAGATAATTTACCTCCACAGGCCAATTCCAAGGCATCGGAATCTCTTCGGCCATCAACCTCAACCGATATTCCCCACCATCTTTTCGCCAGAAGAGCGGCATGGAAGCTTCCTTGAAATTGCGCCAGTTCCAACCTTCCTCCGTCCAATAATTCTCGTTGTCATATCCATTATCATTGACAAAAGCCAAAAATTCTCCGTTCGAAATGAGCATCCGCGTGGCACGAAATTCCGCCACCGCCTCCGTCCGGCTGCCATATTCATTGTCCCAACCATAAAACCGATGATCGGCTGGCTTGCCAAGGCAGACCGTTTTACCCGGCACAGGCAGGAAGGCGTTGGTCGGAGCCTCACTGCGCAGTCCGCAAACTTCACCAAAACGGCCTCTTACCACTTTTTCAAGCGGCAGCTGACGGATCAGCACCGAAGAGGTTTCCAAGTGAATTCGTTCGTGCTCGATGCCCATCAGGATGATCCAAAAAGGACTGCCCCAAGTGATCGGCAAAGTCAGCGGCGCATTGTCTATCACTTCCAGGATCAAGCTTTTTGCACGGTTGCGGTATTCACGCACGTCCGGCACAGGCGGCCAGTCGTAATGAGTTGCATCCCAATCATCCCAACTCATTTCGTCCACGCCAATGGCAAAAATAGACTCAAAAGCGGGATTCAAACGGTGGTCGATCAATTTCGCCAAGAACAACTTGTTGATAAAGAAAACCGCAGTATGCCCAAGATAAAACAAAATCACATGCCGCAACGGATCCCCCTTTTGATAAAAAGTATCGTCGTCAGCTAATTGTGTATAAAGCTTTTCGTCAATTTCCCATGTTTTCAAAAAATATTGCCGGATTTCGCTCCTTTTCTGTTCAGGAGTGCCGTCTTTGAGGTTGATTGTTTTTGCTAATAGATTTTTCATAAATGTTACGAGTGTTCGTCATTGAAATTCAAGCTGCTTGGAGCCAATAAAACTCCATCCCAAAAGTAATGATTTTTGGGATGGATTGGTGGAAAGGAAGAGAAAATTGGTTAATTTGTTTCGATAAAAAACACCAACGCATTGCCACTTGAGCATAGAACAATTATGCTTGAAAGCTGTTCAGTCCAAATTGAATGAAAGGAGTTGCCAATTGTTGAAACGGGAAAAATGAAAGTTAGGTCGCAAGTATGATCTTACCTATATCAGAGGCCATTGACTCCATTGAAAAATGATTCTCATATTCCCTTTTTCCGTTGTTTATTAATCTTTGATATAAATCATCATCTGAATAAATTTCCTCAAGAGCCTTTAGCAGAGATTCTTTTGTCTTGGAGACAACTAAGCCTGAATGTTCGTCAGTTATATAATCGGATATTCCTTTTGATTCTGTAATTATAAGAGGCTTCTCCATTTGCATCGCTTGCAATATCACCAATTGTCCTGCCGAAATAGAGGTATCCTTTAGCGTAATCACCACGCAATAGCTATTACGCATATAGTGAAGCATCTTGTCGTTGAAA
>MKRS01000474.1 GCA_001897035.1 Bacteroidales bacterium 45-6 | reverse complement strand
TGCTCGTTTCAATGGTCAATCTGTAGGAATTGTGGCTAACCAACCTAAATATATGGCTGGTGTGTTGGACATCAACGCATCTCGCAAAGCTGCCCGTTTTGTCCGTTTCTGCGATGCCTTCAACATTCCGTTGGTGACATTGGTGGACGTTCCCGGATTCCTTCCCGGAACAGGACAAGAATACGGCGGTGTTATTACTCACGGAGCAAAACTTCTGTATGCTTACGGAGAAGCCACTGTGCCTAAAGTGACTGTGACATTGCGCAAATCTTACGGAGGATCGCATATCGTGATGAGCTGCAAGCAACTTCGTGGCGACATCAACTACGCTTGGCCAACTGCCGAAATCGCCGTGATGGGTGCCGACGGAGCAGTGGAAGTGTTGTATGCCAAGGAAGTGAAAGCTGCAGAAACTCCCGAAAAGAAAGCGGAAGTGGCTGCTGCCAAGAAGGACGAGTACAACAAGTTGTTCTGCAATCCTTACAATGCTGCCCGCTACGGCTACATCGACGATGTGATCGAACCCCGCAACACTCGTTTCCGCGTGATCCGGGCATTGGAACAATTGAGAACCAAACATCAGGTGAATCCAGCTAAGAAGCACGACAACTTGCCTTTATAATCACCTAAAAATAGTATTATTATGAGCGATACAATCATACCGACAGAAGTATTGGCCGCTATTGCCTTAGGTATTTATGACGAGCAGAATCAACACGATGCGGAAAGCAATGTTTTGACCATCAAGCACGTGTCGCAAGACTACTTGCCTTGGGCCGACAAAACAAATGCCATGCTTCAATTGCCAACAAGAAAATAAAATTTGAAACAATCATGAAACAGTTCATATATCGAATCAACGGCCAAGAATATATTGTTGCCGTAAACAGAAAGGACGAGTCCAACGCCGAAGTGGCGGTGAACGGAACCAACTACAACGTGGAGCTGGTGAACGACCAAGAGGAAGTGACCCTTGTTGCCCGCCCTGCCGCTGCAAAATCAGCAGCCGCTCCTGCTTCAGCACCTAAGGCCGCTGCTCCCGCCAAAGGCGGTGCTGCCGGATCGAAAGCTATCAAATCGCCACTTCCCGGAATCGTGGTAGCCATAAACGTGGCTGTGGGCGACACCGTGAAAAAAGGCCAGACAGTAGCCATCCTGGAAGCCATGAAAATGGAAAACAACATCCAGGCTCCTGCCGACGGCGTTGTGGCGAGCATCGATTTGAATGTGGGTGATTCTGTGCTCGAAGGGGTTTCCATCCTTTCCTTGCAATAAGCCTTCGCATAGCAACTCAATAGAAGAAAAGCCATCCGATTCGTTTCGGGTGGCTTTTGCTATATAATGTGAATATTTATATCTAAATGTATGTATTATATATTAATACATACTTAATATACAGAACCTTAAACAGCAAGAAACCTGAATAATTCCCAAGCTCTTATATGCCTAATTCCTCCCTTCGAAGGCAAGGCTAAATCGTCTAACGAAACAACTATTTTTTCAAAATTATCACTAATCGCCTCTAAGGCTGAATATTCTCGTTCGATGGTAGTTCATATTTTTCGTCTATAAATGAAAATATTCTCATTTAATTCAACAATTTCGAGTATAAACGAATATGCCGATTGTTTCAGTCAGCAATATGGCGTTCAAAATAAAATTTTCCACTAAAATTTGTTAATCAAAAAAACTTGTTCTACATTTGCAACGAAATACAGAATATTAACCCTTAAAAGCTTAAAGAAAGGGTACACTTATGTTGGTCTTGAAATAACATATCGAAAATCGAAACTAATTAGACTTGTCGGGATGACGAGTCTCACAGCAAAACACATATCTTCTGCTCTATCAATCATGAAAAAAGGAGATAGCTGGTTAGTTTCACCATCACAATTCTAATTTATTATTCAAATCTGTCGATTCATTGACGGGAAAAGATCATGTATCTACCTGTCTGTGTGTCGGATCGGGAATATCTTGAGTTAAACAGTTTTCACTGTCTTGACCCAGTTATGTCCCTACAAACCAAAATACAAAATGGGCTTACGACCAAAAGAATTAACAAAGTTGGGCTATACCAACGACATAGCTCGCAGTTTGGCTATCAACATTATCGGCAAACACTGCAAGCGTAACACCTCGGAAGAGGTAATAGCCATTCTCCGTGACCTGCAAGAAAATCCGGAGAAATATAAAACGGATGAGATTTGGAGCAAACTGGCGGAACATTTTTCGCCGGTAATTTTGGAAAAGCAATTTTCCGTTTACCCGCTTTTGCCTGAACCTCTGGACTATAAAACCTACGGGGCAAAGTTCATCGAACCTTTGGCCACACAACAAATGGAGCTTGCCATGCGGCTTCCGGTCACTTTAGCCGGTGCGCTGATGCCGGATGCCCATGCTGGGTACGGCCTACCGATCGGCGGGGTGCTGGCTGTGGAAAATGCAGTCATTCCCTATGCCGTCGGAGTGGATATTGGTTGTCGGATGAGCCTCACTGTGTTTGACGCGAAAAGCGATTTTCTGAACCGCTATTCGCATCAGATCGAGGAGGCATTGAAAGAGTACACTCACTTTGGGATGGAAGGAGGGTTGCCTTTCAAGCAAGAGCATGGAATTCTGGAGCGAAGCGAGTTTCAACTGACTCCATTGCTGAAGCAACTCCAAGGCAAAGCGGTTCGCCAACTGGGCAGCTCGGGCGGAGGAAATCACTTTGTGGAATTTGGTGAGATGGAACTGAAGGAGGGCAATATACTGAATCTTCCGGTGGGAAACTACCTCGCACTGTTGTCCCATTCCGGTTCACGGGGTTTGGGAGCAACGATCGCCCGCCATTACAGCGACATTGCGCGGGAGGTATGCAGATTGCCGAGGGAAGCACAGCATTTCGCCTGGCTCGGTCTCGACACAGAAGCAGGTCAGGAATATTGGATGAGCATGAACCTTGCAGGCGACTTTGCACAGGCTTGCCACGAAAGAATCCACCTGAACCTATCCAAATCCCTTGGTCTAAAAGCTATTGCGAATGTAAACAACCACCACAATTTTGCATGGAAGGAAGAAATTTCGCCTGGCAAATCGGCCATCGTGCACCGGAAAGGGGCAACTCCCGCACAAAAAGGAGTGCCTGGATTTATTCCCGGAAGCATGGCAACAGCGGGTTATTTGGTCTGCGGAAAAGCGAGCATAGATTCGCTCAATTCGGCTTCGCATGGGGCAGGCAGAGCCATGTCGCGGCAAAAAGCGAAAGAGCAGTTCACCCAATCGGCACTAAAAAAACTGCTTGCGCAAAACCGGGTGACGCTGATCGGTGGAAGTGTAGAAGAAATGCCGTTGGCATACAAGGACATCGACCGGATAATGCCTGCACAGGAATCTTTGGTGGAGGTTCAGGGCAAGTTCATGCCACGGATAGTAAGAATGAATAAAGAATAGAAATAGTATGAAATTATATCTACAAATAACTTCAGGCCGTGGTCCGGCAGAATGTTGCCGGGCAGTAGCCCTGGTGCTGGCAAAAATTGTGGCGCAAGCGGCGAAATTGGGTGTGACGGCGGAGGTGGTGGAGCGGGAAACAGGCGAGATCAACCGCACACTGCTTTCGGCAATCGTTTCGTTGGAAGGTGTTAGGTGCGAGCAGATAGTGGAGGAATGGGAAGGCGTAATCCAGTGGGTGTCGCCAAGCCCGTACCGCATCTACCACAAACGCAAAAACTGGTTTGTGGGAATCAAATCGTTTTCGTCCAAAGAATTGGATAATATTGACACACGGTATATTACGTACCAAACGCTTCGCTCTTCGGGTCCCGGCGGCCAGCATGTGAACAAAACCGAATCGGCCGTAAGGGCAACGCACGCACCGTCAGGGATCAGCGTAACAGCTTCGGATCAGCGTTCGCAATTGCAAAACAAGAAATTGGCGACCGAGCGCCTGCTGGTGAAACTTTCCGCTTGGAACGAGGGACAACTTTTGCAGGAATCGCAAACGAAATGGAACAATCACAACAACCTGCAACGGGGCAATCCGGTGAAAGTGATTGAAGAGCCATTGGGGAATTGAGGATTGCCAGTTTCAGTCAATTCCCCTGAAAAATTTTCCGATGAAAATAATCGATTTTGCTTTCCTGTGATTCGAATAAATGATAACTTTGTTTCATCGGAAAAGGCGGTATCGTCTAACGGTTAGGACGCAGCCCTCTCACGGCTGAAATTCGGGTTCGATTCCCGATTCCGCTACTTTGGAAAGAACAAATTATCCCGAAACATATTTCCCGTAAGGTAATTTGCTGACGATATACACAATTAGAAGTGTGATTAGCAAGCAAATAATCACTGTCAACGGAATCCCGACAATGGGGGTCACAAAATTCCAATTGATGCCAAATTCCTGAAGTTGGAAAAACACCAGCACATGCACCAGAAACACCCCATAGCTGTATTTACTGATGAAATCCCGAATCCTCACCAGCGGGCGGAACGAGATGTCCTTGTCTTTCAAGAGAAGAAACATACCGGATGAATAGAGCAAAATATTGGGAGAAAGACATTCGTAGAAGGTGCTTTCGTATTTCCCCGTATAATAATGAATCAGGTATGTCCCCAGCACGGTCGATACCACCCCAACCCCGATCAGGCTCAGGGCAATGGAATTCTGCTGCCGCTTGCTTTGAAATTTTCTTTGATTGAGAAAATAGCCCAAAACCAAATATCCGAGAAAACCGCTGAAGTAGCTTAGCTCAATGTCCGGCTTCAATGCCTCAAGTAGCGGCTGCCCCCAAATGATGGTCAATACCCAGATGCCCAGAAAATAGAGCTGCTCCTTGGGAGTGCTGTTGCGCACCCATCTCCCGATAATTGGCACAAACAAATACACCCCGAAAATCATATAGACGTACCAAAAATGAAGCGAGCTTCCATCCCTCCATTGCACGAGCATTTCCTGCAAGTAACCACCGAACGAGAGGCGAACGCCATCCTGATAGCCGTCCCAAAAAGATTTCAACGTGTAAATGCTGCTCCAAAAAAGAAAAGGAACAAGCAAACGCATGACACGCTTTTTCCAAAAAGTACGGATGCCGTCTGCCTTGGGCAGTAGCAATGCACCCGACAGCATCACAAAAACAGGGACACTGAACCGGGAAAGGCTGTCAAAGATATTCCCGATCCAAAAGCTATAATCGGGAATAGTCCCCGATTCGGGCTGATAGTCGGACGACACATGTATGCCTATCACGCCAATGGTTGCTATTACGCGGAGGTTGTCATACCAAAAAGTTTTCACCGAACGATCCATGCTTATAGCGTTGTACTTGAACTAACGGAGGATTTCATTGCAAAACAACAGGCTCCAGCGTGTAGCCTGATTTTTTCAACTGGCTCACCAAGCCTGTGTCTCCCACCAAGTGAAGGAATCCCACCGAGATGAAGCAAGTTTGCTGGTTCATCAGCCCGGGCAATTGCTTCAACCAATTGTTGTTGCGGTTGACTACCAAGCTTAACCTCTCGTCCGCATTCATGCTATCGTCGTTGCTATACAACTGCTCTGCGCTTGCAAAATCGCCATTCAGGTAGGCTTCATTGAGCTTGCCCATCATCTCGGCATACTTGTCTTTCTCTTTCACCTGCTTGAGCAAAACTTCGGCCTGCCTTTCTATGGAAGAAGAATTGAACAGCACATCCGCCTGATATTCGGGTGTTTCCAGTCCAAAGATTTTCTTACCGTTTTGACGAGCTTCTTGCTGAAAAATGGCATCCACTGCCTGCGGCTGCTTGGTGACTCCCATCTGTTTCAAATACGAATAAAGGACATACACCGTGTTCAATGCCATCGGTTTCATCACGCCCAACTGATCCAATCCCGCCCCCAACAACGCCTTGAATTCCTTGTCGAGAAAGGCATAATCTTCTGGCGAATAGAGTTCCTTACAGGTTTTTCCCGACAGCAAAGATGCCTGCATCAGCTTTGTTTGAGCTGCAGCCATATCGGTCATATCCATTTCGCCGACCACTGCATCCGATTCTTTGGCAATCGATACTGCCTTTTCAAAACCCTTTATCTGGCCTTTGTCGATCAAGTGATGCGTGCCGAAAAGATAACTTGGCTTTGCCAGACCATTTCCGCTGATTTTCCACATCAATTGTGCATTCACTCCAAAGGACAATGCACAGAAAGCGATTAAAAAACTAACTATTCTTGATTTCATAGAAAATAAATTATGAGCGTTTTGTTTAAAATTCTTATTCCTGTATTTAGTTAATTGACTGCTGCAAAAGATTTTTGATAACGTACAAATTCTAGTTTATCACATTTCTTCATCCACCCATTCCATGAGGTCACCCGGCTGGCATTGCAGTTCCTTACAAATGGCTTCCAGTGTGGAGAAACGAATAGCCTTGGCCTTTCCTGTTTTTAGAATGGAAAGGTTGGCAGGTGTGATCCCCACCCGCTCGGAAAGCTCATTGAGTGAAACTTTCCGCTTCGCCATCATTACATCCAAATTTACGATAATTGGCATTCAATTTTCATTAAACGGTTAAATCTTGTTCCTCTTTCAAGCCTAAGGCTTTTACCATTATTTCCGAAATAAGCAAAGTGACGATACCCATCAAGAGAACATTCGTATCGGCAAATTGATATTCAATTTTATAATTTTGAAACGAGAATAATCCCTTGTTGACCTGAAATTCAATCAAGTTATAACATGTTTCGACAAGATACGCTATTATTAGCGCGCGTCCAAGCCGCTGGATGAATCTTACGTTTTTCCTATCAAAAATATTGCCGTTCGCCATCGATCGCATCAGCTTATAGAAGTTCACAGGAATCACAATGTAGCAAGAAAAAAGTATAACAGCAAACAGCAGACGAATTCCAATTTGAAGACCCGATACCGATTGACTCGGATAAGAGACAACCGCATCGGTACATTTAATTCCATATCTTTCCGTCTTGTCGGCGTTGGATATTGAATCCGCATATTCATACCAGTCCTGCTTGGAAGAAAGCTTTAGGTAATAATTATTGGAGTCCGAATATGGCGAATTCTTGTAGCCACTATTATAACCACTCCAGAAACCCGCCTTGACACTTTCCCAATCGGCAAGAAAGCTATTGCTTACAACTAAAGCATAGGCTATCATTCCCAAAACAGCGAGAAACCGTATTTTCCGTTCATTTGAGGCCGTTTTCATATTAAGTATCTTTTTATCGTGCAAAGATATTTAATATTTCATCATAAACAAATATTATTTATTGTTTATCGATAAATAATTATTGATTTATACAAAATAAGGAGGGAGATTAGCCTGTGCCAACCTAAGCACAACGAACAGACTATATGACAACCTCCCAGCAAATATAGATAGCTAGAAAACAATGCCTATCTGTTTGCTGTTTACCATATCCAAGTCAGACATAAAACCATTCATTTCACTAACATTATGAGCTTCAACATACCCAAAACCAGAAAAAAACGAGTTATCATCGTAGGAGGTGGCTTCGGAGGCCTTCAATTGGCTAACAAATTGAAAGATTCCAGCTATCAGGTTGTGCTGGTGGACAAAAACAATTATCACCAGTTTCTTCCCCTGATTTACCAGGTGGCTTCTGCTGGCATGGAGCCATCGTCCATCGCTTTTCCATTCCGAAACGTGTATAAAAAGCGAAAAAAGGATTTCTTCTTCCGCATGGCGGAGGCAAGGGCGGTGGTGCCCGAGTTGAATTTGTTGCAGACTTCGATCGGGAAAATCGAATACGACTACTTGATATTCGCC
>MKRS01000473.1 GCA_001897035.1 Bacteroidales bacterium 45-6 | reverse complement strand
AATAGCTTGCTGTGTTTGTGGAGCCGCTGTCTGTAGCCGGCGCTTGTTGGAAGTAGATGTGCTTTTGTCTGTTGCCAACGGTGACGATGAGGTGGGCAAAACGTTCGTTGTCTATGTTGTTTTTTGAAATCTCAATAGCTATGGTCGCATCTCCTTTGCCTTCTGTTTGAGGTAGGCTGAACCAGTTGGTTGCGTCTGCATTTTTGATGGTCCAGCTTCCGTCTGTCGTTATTGTGAGTACCCCTTTTGCTGCATTTGAACCAAAGCGAATTGTGTCTATTTTTACTTCAAGTGTATAGTCCTCAGTAGTTCCATTAGAACTGGTGCAGGATTGAAAAAAAACACTGGATAAAATAACAAACAAGAAATAAATGCGAACGAATGTTGAATGCTTCATACATTTAGGGATATATTGGAAAAAAACATTATAGTGCCTTCTGAATATCATCTTATTCGAAAGAAGATGCAAAAATATCCATTTTTTCAGGATGCTTAGCCTGATTAATATTATTTAATAACGGGGAAGCTGGATTACTCTTTTTCGCTTAGAATCTTGGCTTGTAGTTTGCGATCTGTAATCTGATAGGGTTGTTCATTGGATTTTAACCATTTCTTTTTTTGTTTTTTTATGTGATAACAAATCAAAAATAATAACTTTACCAGCTAAACTATTTTTTTAAAAGTAATGAAACGATATCTATCCTATTTCTTGTTTCTGCTGGTCACGTTGTCTGGCTGGTCGCAACAAAAGCAAAATGTATATGCTGTTGCATTCTATAATTTGGAGAATCTGTTTGATACCGAGCGTGATATGTCTATTTATGATGAGGATTTCACACCCGGAGGAGCTTATGCCTGGACGCAGGATAAGTATCAGAAAAAGATCAACAACATGTCTTATGCGATTAGTAAGCTTGCCAAGGAATACACGAACGATGGCCCTGCATTCATTGGTGTGTCGGAAGTCGAAAACCAGAAAGTACTTGAGGACCTTGTTCATGCAAAATCTTTAAGTTCTGTAGGCTATGGCATCGTTCATTACGATTCTCCCGACAGAAGAGGAATCGACGTGGCTCTGCTTTACAACCCTAAGCTTTTCTCCGTGACTTCGTCTCGGGTTTATCCTTATATTATGCCCGAAGAGCCTGATTTCCGGACACGCGATGTTTTGCTGGTGAACGGCGTTCTTGCCGGGGAAGATTTCCACGTGATTGTGAACCACTGGCCTTCGAGACGTGGGGACAAGTCGTCTTATTCCCGCGAATTTGCAGCGTCTATATCCAAAGGCATTGCGGACTCCATCTATAAGGCAAATCCCAAAGCCAAAATCGTGATTATGGGTGACTTGAACGACGACCCTTTCAACAAGAGCGTGAAAACTGTGCTTGGAGCAAAGGGCAAGCAAAAGGATGTGAAGCCGGGTGAATTGTACAATCCGTTTTGGCAATTGTTGAAAAAGGGTATTGGGTCGCTTTTCTATCAAGGCAACTGGAACTTGTTCGACCAAATAATAATTTCGCAAAGCCTTCTGCAAAAAGATTCTTCCTTGATGTTTTGGAGGGCTGAGGTATTCAATCGCGATTTTCTAATACAAAAAGAAGGTGCAAACAAAGGATACCCCTTGCGTACCTTTTCCGGCAATCGCTTCTTGAATGGATACAGCGACCACTTTCCCACAATAGTTTACTTCTCTAAAAATTGAACTTTGTCCGCAAATTAGGTTATTAATAGAATATTATTAAAGATTAGATGTATGATTAAGAATCTGAAATTGGCAAGTTGCTTGCTTTTTTTCGCCTTCTGTTTCGGGTGGCAGGCCAATGGCCAGACCGGTAAATCGAGCGGAAAATATGCCAATGAACTTGTGTTTAAATTTATTCCCCAGGATGATGAATTCTATGCCAGCCAAGGAGATAATAAGGCTGTGCTCGACAGACTCTATGCCGCGATTGAAAAATACAAAGACCAGATCAAGGCAGGTCAAATTCCTGTGCTGGTGGAAGGATATTCCGCTTCCGCCGATACTAAAGAAAAAAATCAACAGATCGCTTACCGCCGTGCTTACCGTGTCAAATCGGTGATAATTAACGATAAGGGCCTTCTTGAAAACAATTTTAAAACTCAAAACAAGACTGTCGCCTACCGGGGTGATAAGGATGTGGTGGTGGTGCGTTTGCTTTTGAACCCTGCCGTCCAGAATTCCGATAAGAACCAGGCCGAAGAACAGGCCTACGAAGAAAGCGAGCAACAAGCCCAAAGCGAAAGCCTCTCCTTCGAGGACGACGATGTGGAAACAGAGTCGCAAGGAGTGACAACGATGGCGATCATCAACAACGATATTTTCCGCAGCAAAGCCGGATTCCAGTTGTCGCAATTCCGTTTCCAAAAGAGAGGATATTATAGCTATTATAGCAAGCGGTACATCAACGGGGTGGCTTTCAACGACCAAAACCGCGGCGTATTCAACTATGCTTCCATTGGGGCGTTGAATGACGTTGCCCGCAATGGAGATGCCGTTGACAACAATGACTACGGGCTTTTCTCGTATGGAGCATTGGGCGGGGCCGAAAATATCGACATGCGTGCTGGCAGTTATGCCAAAGGTGCTAAAATCAGCGCCTCGTACACTAACCGCACATATTATGCCCGCACGATGTTTACTTATTCCACAGGCCTGATGCCTAATGGATGGGCTTTCACCGGTTCGTTGGGCGCAAGGTATTCGGACGAAGGAAACATTGAAGGAACTTTTTACCGTAATATCGCCTACTCATTGGCAATCGAAAAGCAGTGGGACAAAGGTCGCCACAGTCTTTCTTTCAATACTTTCGGGTCACCTGTGGAAAGAGGGCAACAGGCTTCTTCTTATCTGGAAACATACAACTTGTTAGGAAACAACCTCTACAATTCGAACTGGGGATACCAAAACGGAAAGAAACGAAACTCTAGAATCGTAAGGGCCTACGACCCCACCTTCATCCTTTCCCACACTTGGAATATCAATCGTGATTCCCGCCTGATAACAGGTTTGGGCTACCACTACGGGCGTTACGGAAGCACTTCCCTGAACTGGTATAACGGCTCTGATCCCCGTCCCGATTATTACCGGTATCTTCCGTCCTATTATTCTTCGTCAAGCACTGCGTTTACTTATTATACGGATAAGTGGATGTCTAACGACCCATCCGTCACTCAAATCAATTGGGACAATCTGTATATGGCAAACCATAATAGTTCGCTTAGCGGCCAGCCGGCAGCTTACAACGTGGAAGAGCGCCGTAGCGATCTGTATGAAACAACATTGAATTCAACATTGAAAACCCGTTTGGCGAAAAATATAAATTTCGTTGGGGGAGTTGAATTTCGTTCCACCATATCGCGGCAATTCAAAACATTGGACGATTTGCTTGGTGGAAAATACATCCTCGACGTTGATAAATTTGCCGAGGCAAGCGTGGCCGACTATGAGGATGCCAAGCAAAGCGACTTGAACAATCCAAACCGGAAGGTGTATAAAGGAGACACCTACGGTTATAGCTTCGACTTGGACATCAATTCGGCTAATGCTTGGTTTGTCAATGAACATACTTCCAAGAAATGGGATGTTTTCTATGGTGGGAAGTACACTTACACACAATTTCAACGTGATGGGAAAATGAAAAACGGACATTATCCTGACAATTCTTTGGGAAAAGGAGAGATGCACCGCTTCCATGACTACTCCTTCAAGGCCGGGCTTACTTACAAGTTCAACGGACGAAATTTTATTTCGGCAAAGATCAGTTATTCCACCGAAGCCCCGCTGCCTTTCAATTCGTATGTGTCGCCACGCATCACCGACAAAACATTGGCGTTGGAGAGTGGCAAGCTTCTGACGGGTGATGTGAGCTACATCTTCTCGTTTCCGAACCTCAATGGACGCATTTCGGCTTATCAGACCAATTTCTACGATCAAACGGCTCGCGTGAGCTATTATCATGACGTGAAACGGACTTTTGTCAACCACATGGTGACGGGAATGGACAAGGTGAGCCACGGAGTTGAGTTGGGGCTTTCTTGGAAGGCCACTTCGGCATTGACGTTTGACTTTGCCGGAACTGTTTCAGAACAGTATTACAACAACAATCCGATGGGAACAATCACCTACGAAAATGGCAGCTCGCCAGATGTCTCGGAAAAGGTGTATTATAAAAACTACTATGTGGGAGGTTCTCCTCAATTTATCGGGACTCTTGGAGCGCGCTATTTTATCAAGTATTGGTTTCTTGGGCTGAATGTAAATGGCATGGACCGCAACTACATCGATATTTCGCCTTTGCGTCGCATGGCATCGACCTATGCCGGTCTAAATCCGAATGTGCCAAGCGACTATCAGGCCTATCAAATATTGACAAGTCAGGAAAAACTTCCGGGTGCTGTCACCTTGGATGCTTCTATCGGAAAGATCCTTTATCTACCCAAGAGCCACTCGATGAGTTTCAATTTGTCGGTGAATAACATCTTGAACAAGAAGGATATCCGTACCGGAGGGTATGAGCAAGGCCGAGTGGAAGTTGCCAATCCAACGAAGTTCAACTCCAAATACTTCTTTATGCAGGGAATCAATTGTTTCTTTAATGTAAACTATCGATTCTGATAATCAACATAATTACCAATAATAGAAAATAAAAAATATCAGATATGAAACAGAATATGATGTCCAATAAATCACTAAAGCCTGTGGTTGAAAAATCATGCGGCGTTCCATCCTTTTTTAAAGAAAAGTTGAATCGCATGGCTACGTTCAGGAATATGCTATATCTCCTTGTGGTGTCGGTCTTGGCCGTGTCGTGTACCCGCGATTATGAAGCTCCTCCTTTCAACGAGACGGAATATATAGGAAAAACGAACAATATTACGATTGCAGCTTTTCGTGCAAAATATGCGTCGGCAACAAATACTCCCACAAGCATTGTGGATACGCTGATTCTGAAGGCAACAGTTGTTGGGAATGATATTTCCGGAAATATTTACAAGCAGCTTTATATTCAGGATGAAACCGGAGGTATTGTGCTCGGTGTGGATCAAAGCGGCATTAATTCTACCTATGCCGTGGGGCAACAAATCTACCTGAGTATGAAAGGGCTTTCGGCGCTTACTTATGGCGGCGAGTTGCAGATCGGTTATGCAGGCACTGGAGCGAATCGTATTCCATGGTTGAATTTCACGGCAAATGCTTCTTTGGATAAATGGCCCGACACTACCCGTTTTAAGCCCAAAGTTGTGAAGATTGCTGATTTGGATGGGAATGTCTCGACTTTGATGCATACGTTGATAGAGTTGGATAGTGTGTACTTCGTCAATGGGGGGACAGACAGGTTTGCAGTCAGCACGGATCCAAAAACAACGGCAGTAAATCAAATAATTAAGGACAAAGCAGGTAAGTCGATTGTTGTCCGCACAAGCACTTATGCAGATTTTGCAGCAGATAGTCTCCCTAAAGGATATGGCAAACTTGTGGGGATTATTGGGCGTTTCGAGTCGGCGACAGGGAAAACCTGGCAGTTGTTCTTGCGCTCGAAAGCGGATGTGAAAGATTTTGATGGGAAAGTAATTAACGTGGGCGGTGTATCGGGCGATGGTAAGGAAGCAACTCCATACAATGTGGCTGCGGCGATTGCCAATCAAGGAAAAACTGGGTTCATTAAAGGGTACATTGTGGGCAATGTGGATGCTACAGGCAAGACCATCTCTACCGAATCTAAATTTGCAGCACCATTTACTGTCGCCACCAATATTCTATTGGCCGATTCTCCTACGGAAACTGACTACACCAAGTGTATTCCGGTGCAGTTGCCTTCAGGGGTAGTCCGCACAGGATTGAATTTGGTGGACAATGCCTCGAACTTGGGCAAGGAAGTGACTATCTATGGATCGCTTGAAGCTTATTTCAATGTGGCTGGATTGAAAACGCCAGTTTATTATTCCATAACCGGAGGGGCTTCCGGAGGGACAAAGCCGGATCCGAACACGGTATTGAGCGAAACTCTTTTGACTCAGGATAGCTTCAATAAATTTACGGCCTTTAGCGTCACTGGCGACCAGGTGTGGACATTTAGCACAAACGGTTACGGAGCTATCATGAGCGGCTATGCAAGTAGTGCAAACCATGCTAACGAGGATTGGCTTATCTCTCCTGTCATAAATTTGGCTGGTAGAACATCTGGCACAGTGTCCTTCGAACATGCGCGTGGTCCTCTAGGGAGCATCAATGTGGGTGTGACGGCTGGCTATTACACCGTGTGGGTGAGCAACGATTACTCAACGGGTGCCCCGTCAACTGGCACTTGGGCTCAGCTTACGGGCATCAACTACGGCACTTCGGCGTGGGGATATGTGTCGTCCGGTGCATTGACCATTCCTGCAGCGAACCTTAAGGCCAATACTCGTATTGCATTCAAGTATTTGAGTACGGACACGGAATCGGCTACTTGGGAAATTAAGAATTTGGTTGTAAAATAAGAAAAGTTTAAAATATTCAAAAAGGAAGATGTGCGATAGTGCATCTTCCTTTTTTCTTGGGGATAGCGGTTAATCAGTTTCTTTTTTTGACTAACTTCACGCCTTGTATTTCAAAAAGATTATTTTGGGGCATAATCGCATGTCGTTTTCTTTCTAAACTTGGATAAATGGGAAGTAATTTGTTTCGGAAAAAGGATATTCGCTCGCTTCAGGCCGATGCCGACGCTGCGCATCTTCAGGGAGGGATGAAAAAGGTACTCCGGGTGCGCGACCTCACCTTTATGGGTGTGGCGGCCGTGATTGGGGCGGGGATTTTTTCAACGATTGGCACTGCTGCCTACAATGGCGGGCCGGGGGTGATTTTTTTGTTTATCATCACGGCTGTCACCTGTGGCTTCACGGCCTTGTGCTATGCCGAGTTTGCGAGCCGTGTGCCCGTGGCGGGAAGTGCTTACACTTATTCCTATGTGGCTTTCGGCGAAGTGGTGGCCTGGATTATCGGCTGGGCATTGATTCTTGAATATTCCATCGGAAACATTGTGGTGGCCATCAGTTGGAGTGCCTATTGCAACAACCTGCTCGAGGCTGTCCATATCCACCTGCCGCAATGGCTCACCATCGGCTACCAAACAGCAAAAGCGACTTATGATGAAGCCTTGCTGCAAGGGAAAGACGTGACTCAGTTGGCGTACGCACAAGCCCCTGTGATTGGAGGATTCCATCTTGTGGTGAATTTCCCTGCTTTCCTCATCGTCGCTTTCGTTACATTTTTGGCTTATCTTGGCATTAGCGAAAGTAAGAAGAGTGCCAACTTCATGGTTGGACTCAAATTGGTAGTGCTGGCTTTCATTGCCGTGGTTGGTCTGTGGGTGATCTTTTCGGAAGATAAGATGGGCAATTGGTCGCCATTCCTACCTAACGGAATGACGGGTGTCCTGAAAGGTGTTTCGTCCGTTTTTTTCGCCTATATTGGCTTTGATGCTATTTCCACCACTGCCGAGGAGTGTGCCAATCCGAAACGGGATTTGCCCCGGGGAATGATCTATTCATTGATAATCTGCACGGTGATATATGTGATTACCACCTTGGTGATTACCGGCTTGGTCAATTATTCATCGTTTCAGGGTGTGACCGATCCGCTGGCTTTTGTTTTCGAACGAATCAATATGCAGAAAATAGGATTCATTATTTCTGTGAGTGCAGTTGTGGCTTCCACCAGTGTGCTGCTGGTGTTCCAGATCGGTCAACCGCGCATCTGGATGAGTATGAGCCG
>MKRS01000472.1 GCA_001897035.1 Bacteroidales bacterium 45-6 | reverse complement strand
AAGATCCTTATACACTCGGTCTTCCGCAGCACGACTATATAAAACATAGACCAAGCAGGAGATGGAGACAAACACCACCCCAAAGGCGATGGAACTGAACACGCTGAGCCGAGTCTGAACTTTCATCGAGATGCAATCAATTTCATTCTTTTGTCCGGATCAGGTAGCCTCTCCCTTTTATTGTCTGTATGAGTTTGTTGTCGCAATTCGCATCCACTTTGTTTCGAAGATAGGAAATATAGACATCCACCACGTTGGTGTTGGGGTCGTAGTTGATCCCCCACACCGTATCCAGGATCTGTGAACGGGGAAGCACCTTGTTCTTGTTTTCCATCAACAACTGCAGGAGCTTGAATTCTTGCAAGGTCAGTTTGATTTCCACGTTGCCCCTTTTCACAAAATGTCGCTCCACGTCCAACAACAAATCGTCGCATTCGAGAACCGTGTCGCCCACCTGGCTATTGTACTTCGTCCGCCTCACCAAAGCGTGGATGCGGGCAACCAATTCCTTGAAATGAAAAGGCTTGGACAAATAGTCGTCGGCTCCATAGTCCAAGGCCTTCACCTTGTCCTCGGGGTCGCCCAAGGCACTGACTACAAGAATTGGTGTATTTATTTTCTTGTAGCGGGTGTATTGCAGCAACTCGATCCCATCGATGTCGGGCAACATGATATCAAGCAAGATGATGTCCCAAGTGCGTTGTGCGATCAATGTGCGGGCGTCGGTTCCCCTTTCGGCAAGCATCACCGAGAACCCACTCTCTTCCAACCCCTTGACTAAGAATTGGCTGATACGCTCGTTGTCTTCTACTAATAATAGATCCATGTCATTTTATTTTTGGGACGAATCTGAAGATCCGCAGGTTTGCAAATGGCTGATTTTCTAAGCAATTTAAGATTTCAACGTGTTTACTTTCTGGCAAATTTACAAATTTCTATTTTCTTCCAAGGCATTTGCCCCACAAGATACAAAACAAAACTCTTGCCGCAACACCGCGAACTACCAAACCGCTCCCCTATCGTTACGAACTGCAAGTTTTGTAATAGAAAGGCTTCCGCCTAAGTTGGACTAAATCTCGAAACCCAGATCTCTACTGCGGAAGCCTTCAGAAAAATAAAAAATGAAACAGCAAGTATATATCGTTCGCTACATTACCGAAAATTAGATTGTCCGATCTTACAAAAGTATTCCCTTAACATTGGATTAGACTTGGTGTGAGATTAGAAAAAAGCTAGAAACAAACAATTAAAACCAAAACCGAATCAATTTTCCCCAAAGCTCAGCACCGCAGCTTTCCGGCAGCCTGTCCCCATTTGATTTTTATTCTCTCAACAAAACCATTTTTTTGATAAGAAAATAATTCCTACTTTTAGCCC
>MKRS01000471.1 GCA_001897035.1 Bacteroidales bacterium 45-6 | reverse complement strand
GCCCGAAGTCTGGTCAATTGGTTCGAAGCAGGCTGCACGCATATCTTTCAACTGTACGAACTCCATGTCGCGGTCGGCACGGACTACCAAGCGAACCACTACTTTGTCGCCCACCTTCAAATCACTGCCTTCGGTTATCGGTTGAATGACTTTCCCTTTTTCAGAAGAAATTTCCTTGAACAACATCTTGGTGACATTCAGTTCCTTGTTAGACTGTCCTTCGATCTTGTCCAGGTTTTCAAAGTATTGCCAGTACACCGCTCCATAAGCAGGACCATTGTCTTTTTTGGTCACCGTCACTTTTCCCATGTCGGGACGGACGCTTTCTTTTTCCCAACTTTGCTTTGTATATCCTGTTCCCAGTTCCTTGTTGGAAGTATCCGCTTTCACATCCCCCAAACGGATATCCACCTCACCTTTGCTCGCCAGCCAGTCGCTGCCGTTGCTCAACAAGGCATAAATCGCGCTCAATGTGCCATGCGTGGATTCCCATTGTTGCGTTTGTTTTTGTTTCAGCAACCACAATTTCAGGTTGTCCATTTCCAAAGCTGTTGCACCATTTTCCTTGAAAGCATCCATCAGGAAGGTATGCACGGCTACTGCTGATTGGGAGAAGAACACCGAACTTTTGTTGTTGGCCCAATACATGCCCATCTCGTCGGTGGTGGTGGCGTGTTCGCGAACGGAGGCCATGATCTTGTTCATCAAAACTGCATTGCCATTCTTCTTGGCCAAGACGGCGAGCAGCGACTGCTGGTAGAGACCGATTTTCGTCCAATTTTTTTCCACCACCGAAGTATAGAACTTTTCGGCTTCGCGGGCTTCTTTCGATACGGGAATGTCCCGGTAATAGGAGCGGACATAGAGGTATTCCAACTGGTTAGTGGAAATCGCTTCGAGTCGGGCCCAGTTCTTGTCGTATTTTTTCAGGTTTGTGAAATCATTTGCTATTTCACCATCTAAGTAGCTCAACGCTTTTATCTGCATTTGCTTCACGTCTTGTCCGTATTCCACAGCGTTGAGGTTGGTCAGCTGGGCGAATCCGTAGAGGATGTATTGCGTGATGCTGCGGCTTGGATAAAACCCTTTGAACCATGCCCAACCCCCTTTTTCGGTTTGCAAGTCGGCTAATTTCTTGATAGCGGTGGACGTAAGCGTTTGCGAACGGTTCAGGTCGAACAGTAAGGAAAGGCTTTGCTTCTGCTCCGTTTCGTTTTTCGCTTCAAGCACCCAAGGCGTTTCTTGCAACAGGACATTTTTCAACTCTTCGTTTTTTTGCAAGGCAGAGAAGAGGGTTTCTTTGGTTCCGCCTTGTTGTTTCCAAGCCTCGATCATGGATGCCACACGTGGATATTGTTTCGGGATAAATGCGCCCAAA
>MKRS01000470.1 GCA_001897035.1 Bacteroidales bacterium 45-6 | reverse complement strand
CGGCGCTAACGGGGTGATATTGGTTACCACTAAAAGAGGCGCGAGCGGCAAGCCGTCCATCGGGTTAACCTACGAATATGGATTGCAGGGATTCACCCGCTCACCATCCATGCTTAATTCCTACGACTGGGCGCGGCTGAAGAATGAAGCATGGGCCAATGACAACCCTGGTGTTGATCCCAATGATCCTGTCAACCAGCCGCCGTATTCAGAATATGCATTAGACAGGTTTATGTACCAGGAATATCCTGAAGCATATCCCAATAATAACTGGCAAAAAATGCTCATCAATGATTATGTGGCGCAGAAGCGCTATAATCTTAATCTGTCGGGTGGCAGTGAATACGTGCAGTATTTTGTGAACGTAGGTTTTTTAGACCAGGGCGGCCAATGGAAGATTGATCCCGGCGTTACAGATTATGATCCTTCCAGTTTTTTAAGAAGGTATAATTTCCGTTCAAATATTGATGCCAAATTAAACAAGGCTGGCACGTTGAGCACTTTTTTAAATGCCGCGGGCTATTTTGAAAGGGTAAACTCGCCTAATGCCAATACAGATGAAATATTCCGAAGGACTTATGCGCTGTTCCCGGTAGTACTGCCTGGCCCGTTAACGCCCTCCGGCGAAGTGCTGATAGGCCCGGGCAATAATAACGAGTCGCCCTGGGCAATGATCAACAGGAGCGGTTACCGCCAGGAAACGAGGAATAATATCACGGCATCCTGGGGGTTAAAGCAGGATTTCAGCTTTATCACAAAAGGGCTTTCCGCCAAATTCATGGCTTCATTTGATACCCGTACCATTTATTCACTCACAGCAGGGAAAGACTACCAGCGCTGGGTGCAGATCATTGACCCTAATACGCCGAACCATGAGGGAATGGATAGTGTGCAGTATACCCGCTTATTCCTGGATAGAGAAAACACGCCATTGAGCATTGGCAGCGGCTCTAATTTCCAGTCCTTCTTCAATTTCCAGTTGTCTGTTGACTACAACAGGGTATTCAAACAAAAGCACGCTTTTACCGGTTTATTGCTGGCGCAGCAGGAAACAAGGGTGTTACCCAATGACAGGTTGCCCTATAATCTCAGGGGGATATCTGTGAGGGCAGCATATGCTTATGATAGTAAATATTTACTGGAATTCAATGCGGGGTACAACGGGTCGGAGCAGTTTGCCAAAGGCAGGCGTTATGGCTTTTTCCCAACCATATCCGGCGGCTGGGTGGTATCTAACGAAGCTTTTTTAGCATCCAGCAAAATCATTTCATTGCTCAAGATCAGGGCCTCTTATGGCAGAGTAGGAAGCGACCGGCTGGGCGGCAGGCGCTTTTTGTACCTGGATGATATACAACGTATCGGTGGTGGCGGCTTTAGTT
>MKRS01000469.1 GCA_001897035.1 Bacteroidales bacterium 45-6 | reverse complement strand
AATAGGTAACGGATAAGTAACGAGATAACTTCTCTAATTTGCTCCACTTTGAGCAGTTTGATTAGCTTACGACAAAGATAAAACTTTTTTCAACTACGACCAATTTCAAGTCTCATTATTTTCTCAACTTGTTGTAATACCTGTTACGCTGCTTGAACATCTTGTCAAAATAGTCAATCTTAGAATCTCGATAATCAAAAATGACCGGAGGCTTACCTGAACGCTGAACTCGTCCGATATATTGTACCAGTTTTCCCTCAAAAGTGAAAGGATAGACTATGAATAAACATTCCAGTGCGCTTATATCAATCCCTTCTCCAAAATATTGTCCGGTGGAAATGATAATCTGGAAATGCCCTTGCTCAATCTGTTCCAATTTACTTTTACGACTTCTCTCCGAATCGTCACCTGAAATGGCAATTGTTTCGTATTTCTCTTTCAAGTAAAGATTCAGGATATTCACATGGGATTTTCTCTCTGTTAATATCAGGATAGATTTAAATCGGGATATGTTCTCGTCAATATCTTTCAGTATTAGTCCATTTCGGGCAGTATCATAAACCAATACCTGTGAAATTGTTTCGTAATTGTCGGTCTTATAATCAAACGGAACAAACAATTCGGTTTCCCTTATGTGGATTTCTGCTTTGCTGTTTTGCTGCTCCAATAGTTCTTTCTGGGTCATTTCATAAATGATGTTGCCGATATAGACGTATATCAGCTTCTCATCATTGTTCTTCCGTTTTGGGGTTGCTGTCAGACCATAGAGGTAATAGCAATTCAGTTGAGTAATGACCTCGCGGAACGACTTAGCTGGTATATGGTGGCATTCATCAACAATCACCATTCCAAATCTGTTTTTTAATTCTGTCAGATCTCCTCTCGTCAAGGATTGTATCATGGCAATCGTTATTTCCTTGCCTATTCTATCCTTTTGATTTCCAATCTGCCCGATTTGTTTTTTAGGAATAGATAGAAAATTTTGAATACGGTCAATCCATTGGTCGAATAACTGTTTTCTATGTACGAGAATAAGGGTTGGTTGTCGTTTCTGGGCAATCAACTCCAACCCAATAATTGTTTTTCCTGAACCGGGAGGGGAAACAATAACTCCGAAATCTTTGGTTTCCGCTCGTTCCAATACCTCTTCCTGATTTGGAAGCAGGTCAATCTTTGAACTCACGGCTATTTCTTCGTGTTTACAACGTTCATCAATAATCTTTATTGGAATATTCTCCGAATTGCAGAATTTGACAAGGGATGAAGCAAAACCACGGGGAATAATAATACCCTCAGGAGTTTCTTCAATTAGTTTGAAGTACTTTTCTATGTTATATGCAGTTTTCCCTAAACGCTTCTTTACGATATAATCGGAATTCAGGAAGTTCAGATTATCCCTTAGAAATTCAGTTAATTTTTGGTTTAACTGTACTCGTTTCAGATAAATCTCGCTGTTTATAAGTATTTCCAATTCAAATACAGGCTTTGATTCGGTATATTTAGAGGTAAAAACTTCTTTTTGTTTTCCCGACAGTTGTAGATATAACGAATCAATCTTTTGCTTTGAAACTTTTCTGATAGTCTTTAAGAAAGCCCATTGATCTTTAATATATTCAAAAGTATCTGGTTCTAAGAAGCATGAATTTCCACACGCTAGTGAATGTCCTTGTAGTGGAAACGCGATTAAATTACCAAGACCTTTCCCTGAATGCATATCCTGATTAGGAAAAAGTCGGTCAAAACTTGGCTCCTTTTCAAATTTCGAGATTATTCCGGATTGCAACAAGAGTTCAAACATAATCTTTCGACTCTGAAAAGCCGGAATATTTTCCTCAAAAAACAACCATAAATGACCGCCATTGCCGGAACGGGAACGCTCAATGACAACAGGTAATTCTACCTCATGGCATGTTTGATACAGTTTTTTTATAGATTCTTGCCAGTTCGCTTCGTCAAAATCAGCAGCAATAAAGAAGGATGTATTGTCTGATAACAATGGATATATACCCAAAGTAGTCTTACCTAACAGATGCTCATTTATTGCCTCGTCATTTATTGGCAGATATTCTTTCTTCTCGTAATTACCGAACGTTCCTCCTTTGGCCTTATGCCGATTATAATCAGTCCAGTCTATTTTATAGGCAGGCATGTATCCGCTTCGTCCTTCTTTTTCCCAACGAACGGCATAAATATCTTCACGTCCCCGAAACAGAGATTTGTAAACATCTATATGAGATTGGGATGTCTGCATTTACAAATAGGTAGTTATTCTGTTTCGTTGTTATCTGCCTGATTTTTCAATTCCTTAATTGCTCTGTCGAAATCACTTTCGTATTGCAACATTTCTTTGCGACGGTATTCTTCAAATTCCCGCGTCGCCTTCTCTACAGCTTGCTTATGCGAAACCGTTCCTGCATTGTTAAGCAAGGGACGATTGCTGGCCGACAGTATGGTATCCAATTTTTCTATCCACTGTAACATGGTCATTGAATGTTCTTCAATAGCTTGTAATTCTGCAAAATCAAGATATTGGGAGACTAGTAAGTTCAAAATTTGCAATTCTTTTTCGGATAGATAGTTCTTTGCAATTTTAACATCATCCCGGGTTATGTAATCCCCTTTGAAGTTACTCATACCTACCATTGGCTTATCTGCATCTACTCTCTGGTAGATCACTTCCGCAGCTGTATGTTGGTGGGCGGCATAGTGCATTTTATTCTGCACGGTGGCAAAAAACTGGCGGGTAACGTCGGCTCGTGGGTCATAATCTACTGCTGTGGCGTAAATATCAGTCACTTGTTGGTACAAATTGCGTTCGCTTGAACGGATGTCCCTGATTCGTTGCAGTAATTCGCGAAAATAGCGGTTCCCATTTCCTTTAAGGCGTTCATCGTCCATCGTAAATCCCTTTTGGATATATTCGTGCAGCCGCTGTGTCGCCCATTGCCTGAATCGTGTTGCTACTTGTGATTTAACGCGATAACCAATCGCGATAATCATATCTAAATTATAGTGCTCAATCTGCCTTTTTACTGATCTGCTTCCTTCATTTCGAACTAACAAGAAATCCTTGTGAGTTGCTTCTTTTGATAATTCGCCTTCGTCAATAATGCCATTAATATGCAGGCTGATATTTTGTTGTGTTGTATCAAATAACAGGGCAATTTGCTGTTGAGAAAGCCAAACATCCTGACCATCAAAACGGACATTGACATTAGTTACGCCATTATCATCCTGATACATAACGAACTGACTATTGATTGGTTGAAGTTTATCGTTAGGCATAATTTCTTGTATTTTTGCTTTCAGTTAGCCCATGTTGAGTAGTTGTTCGGAAATTCCGAACAACCACTTCTTCGTCAAGTTCTCCCTCTTCGATAATATGCTTTATATGTTCACTTATGTTAGATTTGGATGATTGGAACAGTTCTACCATATCGGCTTGAGTCAGCCAAACGGTATTTTCTTCCAAACGTACTTGTATCTTTATCTTTCCGTCTTCGGATTGATACAGTAAAATTTCGCTATTTGGTTTTTGGGGTAACATATTGTGATCCTATCTGTTATTCGTTAATTCATTCGCTATTAATTCCGCTTGTTTTAATACCGTTTCTGTTGCCAACATCTGCATATCAGGCGGATAACCGAATTTTCTAAGGATACGTTTCACTGCTACTTTCAATTTAGCTTTCACACTTTCCTTGATTGTCCAGTCAATAGAGGCATTTTGCTTGATCGTTTCCGTAAGTACCACAGCAAGTTCACGTAATTTGTCCTGCTGCATCAATTGCTTTGCACTGTCATTATCAGCAACAGCAGTATAGAAAGCATATTCGTAATCGGTTAAGCCTAAGGATTGTGCTTCATCGTCTATGGCTATGATGTCTTTACTCAAATGGATAAGCTCTTCGATTACTTCGGCAGCAGTCAAGATTTTATTGTGGTATTTTTTGATAGAATTTTCCAGCATCTCCATCAATGATTTACTCTTTACGAGGTTCTTTTTGGCTCTAGCTTTGATTTCGTCGTTTAGCAGTTTCTTCAATACTTCCAATGCCACATTCTTATGCTCCATTCCTTTCAATTCTAACAGAAAATCTTCCGAGAGAATAGAAATATCTGGTTTTTTGATTCCGGCGGCATCAAATATGTCAATTACTTGCTCGGAAACTAGTGCTTTATCTATTACCTGACGAATGGTTGTTTCTATTTCTTCATCCGTTCTACCTGAACCAGTACTGTCGAATTTTGCCAGTCGTGCTTTGACCGCTTGGAAGAATGAAATCTCATCTTTGGCATCCATTGCCTGATCATGCGGAATAGCAATGGCAAAAGCTTTATTTAGTGCTGTTACTTCGTTGATGTATCTTTTTTTGCCGTCTTCCAAGCCAAGAATGTGTTCTTCAGCAGCAAGAATTAATGAGAGTTTAGTTGAGGTATCAGCTTCAAAATAGTTTTCATATTCAAAACCGTGGTACATTTGTGAAACGACTTCTATTTTCTCTAACATCAATTGTACAGCCTGCTCCTGTGCAACTGCGGGGTCGCCTTTTCCACCGGCAGAAGAGTAAAACGATAAGGCTTTTTTAAGATCGGAAGCAATTCCAATATAATCCACTACCAAACCACCTGGTTTATCTTTATATACACGATTGACACGAGCAATGGCCTGCATCAAATTATGCCCTTGCATGGGCTTGTCTATGTATAGAGTGTGCATACTCGGTGCATCAAAGCCAGTCAACCACATGTCGCAAACAATAACTAACTTTAGTTCGTCATCAGGGTCTTTCATCCGCTCAGCCAACGCTCGACGTTGCTCTTTGGTTGTATGATGTTTCGCGATTACAGGCCCATCAGACGAATCAGAAGTCATCACTACCTTGATAGAGCCTTTCCCTAATTCATTGGAATGCCATTCAGGTTTGATAGTGATTATAGCCTTGTAAAGTTCCGCGGCAATCCGGCGACTCATGCTCACTATCATGGCTTTGCCTTCAAATACCGCTTGCCTTTGCTCAAAATGTGCAACAATGTCATTGGCAATGATACGAATTCTGTTTTCACTTCCTACCAAAGATTCAAGTTGTGTCCACTTGGCTTTAGCCTTTTGGGTACTGGTCAAATCTTCCTGATCCAGTTCCTCGTCGAGTTCATCTACCAACTGTCTTCCTTCATCGCTCAAATTGACTTTTGCCAAGCGGCTTTCATAGAATATACGCACAGTTGCTCCATCTTCTACAGCTTGAGCGATATCATAAATATCCACATAATTTCCGAAAACAGCCGGTGTGTTTACATCAGTGTTTTCGATGGGTGTGCCTGTAAAGCCTAAATAAGTAGCGTTAGGTAATGCATCGCGCATGTATTTGGCAAATCCATACACGATTTTCTTTCCTACGACATTGCCTAATTCATCTTTATCGTCAATGGTTTTGGCCTTGAATCCATACTGAGTACGATGTGCTTCGTCTGCAATTACAATGATGTTTTTTCTGTCAGAAAGCAATTCGTACACATTGCCTTCTTCAGGTTGGAATTTTTGAATGGTGGTAAATACCACTCCTCCCGAAGCTACTTTCAACAGGTCTTTTAGTTTACTTCGGTCTTCGGCTTGTACGGGTTCCTGACGAAGTAATTGTTTGGATGCTGCGAAGGTATCGAACAGTTGGTCATCCAAGTCGTTTCGGTCGGTAATGACCAAAATGGTTGGATTATCCATGGCCAATACAATTTTTCCGGTGTAGAAAACCATCGACAACGATTTGCCGCTACCTTGTGTATGCCAAACCACTCCACCTTTTTTATCGCCTATTGGCTGATTCTTTACGCCGGGTAGCCCATAGCTTGCAGGTGGTTCGGCAACCACATCTGCCATTGATTTATCGGTATATCCCGATGCCCTCAGTGTGGATTCCACAGCCCTGTTCACTGCGTAATATTGATGATAAGCTGCTATCTTTTTAACGGTTGATATAGTCGTTATGCCTTGAGCATCTTCTTTTTTCGATTTTTCGAATACTATAAAATGGCGGATAAAGTCGAGCAAAGTTTCTTTATTCAGCATTCCCTGAATAAGAATCTCTAATTGTCCGACCAAATGGGAGGCTTCTGCTAAGCCATCGGCTGATTTCCATGCCATATAACGACTGAATCCGGCAGATACAGAACCGGCCTTAGCTTCTAATCCATCGGAAATAATGGTTATGGCATTGTATGTAAAAAAAGAAGGAATGACTGATTTATAAGTTTCAATTTGCCTGAAAGCCGCATGGACAGTGGCATTTTCGTCTGACGGATTTTTCAACTCAATGACAACTAACGGAATGCCGTTTACAAACAATAATACATCGGGGCGTTTATTGTTGCCGTTTTCGATGATGGTAAACTGATTGGCTACCACAAATTCGTTGTTGTACGGATTCTCGAAATCAATCAGCCAAACCCGGTCGCCACGATCGTAGCCGTCAACTTGCCGCGACACGGGAATTCCTTCGGTCAAAAACCGATGAAACGCCTCATTATTGCTCAACAATTCGGGCGAGGCAATACGTTGGACTTCTTTGATAGCATCTTCACGAATATCGACAGGAATGGATGGGTTAATTCGCTTGATGGCTCTTGCCAAACGTTCTGTCAGTATAACCTGTTCAAAGGAAGTTCGCTCGGGTGTTTCGCTGTCCGGTGCTATATCGGGTGAATATAGGTATTCGTAACCGAGTTTTTCCAACAACTCAATGGCGAACGTTTCTATGGCTGATTCGGTAATACGTGTCATAAATTTATACATTTGCGTTGTTCTCTTCTTGTTCTATTTCAGCCTCTATAGTATCTTTTGCAAGACTATCGTAATAAATCCTTGTCAGATCAGAGGTCAAAAAATCATCATTCAATAATTTAATAAATAAATCCTTTGAAACTTTAGTATCTAATGCAAATTGAGAGCCATCGGGAGTATATCTTATTTTGTCTCTTACTGCCGGGTGTGTTCTTGAAAACGAAATAATATTTGCATTTGGAATATTATTCATAATTACAGGAGAATATCTGGCAATTCTTGTAAGCTTTCTTGCAAAACTAACGTTACTAATCAGCTCTTCTAATGTTACTATATTGCTTACAATGCTCATTTCTCTAATTGCCTCAAGTCCTACAGTAGCTTCTCGCTTAATCACATCATGAAAACCAAAACTCTTTTCGATCGTATTTAAATTTAGTATGATAACCTCTCTTCCAACTCGTAACACCTGAAAACTGGAGCTAATTCTTAACAGTTGTTCTTCAAAACGCTCAAGTCTATTATTTGACTTCCACAACATATACCCCCCACGTCCAAGAACTTCGACCGGAGAAAGCTTTTTAAAGATCGATATTTCATTATTATCATCAGCAAGAACTATTACCAAAGATTGAACATCCGCAAATGTATCATTATTAAAACTGAATGTTTCTAGTTGATCATTGCCTATAACAGTTTCTAAAACCTCTAATTCCTCCGGTAAGTCTAAATCATATTGATAAAAACAGCTCCCTCTTTCGTCGGCAGTAGAGAGAGGTATTACTGAGAAATTTTCCTTAGCGATAATTGTATTATTGACAGAATTAACAAATAACTGCCTTATTGGCGGAAGATCCTCTGCTTTTACATCTAACTTTTTTGTAACTTGTTCTTCAAAACAAGCGTACAAAATAATTTGTAACTCTCCAGTTGGATTATTTAAAAACTCCAATGACTGATCTAATTCGGCTTTATTCATGAGTGCTATCTTTATATGCGTAATAAATCCTTTCGTCTATCTTAATA
>MKRS01000468.1 GCA_001897035.1 Bacteroidales bacterium 45-6 | reverse complement strand
AACGCCGATTCCATTGTCAGCGCCAAGTGTGGTATCCCTTGCCGTAACTTTGTCACCCTCGATATAGGCATCGATCGGATCTGTTTGGAAATTATGGTTTATGTGGGAATTGGCCTGAGGAACCATGTCCACATGCGATTGAAGAATGATGGTGGGCGAATTTTCATAACCTGCCGTAGCTGGTTTGCGGACGAGCACGTTGCCCACATTGTCCTCAAGGGTTTCCCATCCAAGGCTTTTGCCGAATTCAACCAAATGTTTGCGGACTGCCTCCGTGTGGTGGGTGGGACGTGGAATCTGGGTGAGGTCGTAAAAATGTTTCCACACCGATTCGGGTTTCAATTTGAGAATTTCTTTTGACATAATGTTTCGATTGTTCAATGGAAACAAAGGTAGGAAAATAATCAATTCGGGAAGAAGGTATGCCTGCATGTTTCTGATGGACGATTTATTTTTCAGGTTTTTCAGAACTTCATGTAGCACAGGGGGGATTCATTTTATTCGAAAATATACCTTCTTGATTGAATAAGAGAGCGGCAGAATGATTTTTTTACCCTATTTTTGCAGGAAATTACAAAGACCGGTTGGCATTATGCAGAATATAATCAATTCGACCAATCTTCAGGAAGACCTCTCGAAGTTGCTTGCAGAGAAAAAATACGATCAATTGTATCTTCTCACAGACGATAACACATACAAATTGTGCTATCCGTTTATCGGAAATATGGATCAAATAAAACGTGCGGGACTCATTACGATTCCTGCCGGAGACGAACACAAGAATATCGAAACGCTCGCTTCAGTCTGGAAATACCTCAGTGAAAACCAGGCCACGCGCCAGTCCTTGCTCATAAATCTGGGGGGAGGCATGTTGACCGACTTGGGCGGATTCGCGGCCGCATCCTTCAAGCGGGGAATTCGCTGCATAAACATCCCGACCACGCTTTTGGGGGCTGTGGATGCAGCTGTGGGCGGGAAAACAGGCATCAACTTCTTGAGGTTCAAGAATGAGATCGGAGCATTTGCTCCTGCCGATGCGGTGGTGATCCACTCCGAATTTTTCCGTTCGCTGGATCGGGAAAATCTGCTTTCTGGTTACGCCGAATTGCTCAAGCATTCGTTGATAGATTCGGAACCGGAATGGGAGAGGGCCATTGGCTTCGATTCCTACGAGGTGGACTACGACTACCTTCAGGAATTGCTCATGGCTTCGGTGAAAGTGAAAGAACGCATTGTGGAGGAAGATCCGTTTGAAAAAGGAATACGCAAGGCGCTTAACCTTGGCCATACGATTGGGCATGCTTTTGAGAGTGTGTCAATGGAACTGGGACAGCCCGTTCTCCACGGTTATGCTGTGGCCTGGGGACTTATCTGCGAGCTGTATC
>MKRS01000467.1 GCA_001897035.1 Bacteroidales bacterium 45-6 | reverse complement strand
ACCTTGTCCGGCAGATGGGTCCAGCAATCTTTTTGGAACAATTCCGTTTTTGTACAGCGTATCGGCAATTGCCGACACTACCTCAGGCGGAGTGTAGAACGCTGTGAGGATGGAGCTTTTTAAACTGTCGACATAACGTTTGTACTCAGTGTCAGTAGCAGTATTGTCGCGAATAATGCGGTGCAATTCTGCTGTCATCGGGAACAATTCAAGGTCTGATTTCGCCCAGTGAGCAGTATCGGAAAGGTCGTTTGCTGGATTGAGAATACATTTCAATCCTCCAAAGCCACAATAACGGTTCAGTATTTCCTTTTCTTCGGAAGTAGCCTGACGCTTTGCGTTGTCCAATTCAAACACTGTCCGTATCGCCTCGATGTTGTCTCGTAGCTTTGCTTTACGATTAAAGGCCATACGCTTCGATATGGATGAAAATGGCTCCGGTTAGCTCCGTATAAAGCGCATCGTATTCGGGAGTGTAGGCAAAATCATCCGAAAGGGAGTATTTTGAAAAGATTTCTTCTAATGAAGGGAGTAATTTAAAAGCAAGTTCCCCTGCATCACCTTGTGGCAGTTTGTCAGCGAACTCGTTCCAAAGCACCTCTAGTAGTGTGTTGTATTTGGAGAAATGAAGACCCTCCATTAGAGTGACCATAGCCAACTCTTGTGCACCTTCGGGTGTATATTCCTCCAATCTGGCTTGTTCGTAAGTAGCTGCAGCAAGGTCAGCGCGGCTTTCAATGAAATCCGTATCGGAGAGTAAATTGGGATGGTTTTCGTTGATATAGGATAGTAGGTACAATCCGTAATAAGACAGTTCTTTGGAACTTTTTTTCTTTTTCATATTTCTGTGGATTTTAATGGTGTAATGAATGTTGGAAGGGCTAAATGCGAAAAGCACTCCGGGATCCCTCCCGAAGTGCCACCACTAAAATCCACAGTAAATCAAAAATCAACTTTGTAGTATGAAAAACTCATGACTGTGAACTCAGTGGCAAAGATAACCATTATTCTTTTCTTTTTTTGTTTTTATCGTTGGTTTTCAAATCAGGGAAAATGAATTTAGTATGAAACTCCTCATCAAAAGTAACGACAGCATTGAACGGTTTGCCCTGCTTGCTATTAAAGCCTTTGATGATTCCGGTTTTTCCTGTCGTTAGCAATTCCAAAAGATCCTGATCTGTCATTGTTTTCCCCGCTATCTGTCGAAAGACAGGAAATACACAGGAAGGGTTGTTGCAACGCACTACTTTGCCAAAGAATTGCATGGTTCCTGTTTGGCATTTGGGACAAAGACACTCCGTTTCTTTGTGGGTAAACAGTTTGTCGCAGGTCAGTAGTTCTGATGTGATTTGGGTGGTGTAGGCTTCAATTCCCTCACGGAAAGTTTCGGCTTGTATTTCGCCGCTTTCAATACGAGCAAGTGACAATTCCCATTCGCCCGTCATTTCTACATCCGCAATGCGCATATCCTTGACAACCGAGTAGAGGGCAAGTCCTTTTTCAGTAGGGACAAGTGATTTTTTCTGTCGAACCATGTATTCCCGCTGAAACAGTGTTTCAATAATAGATGCACGGGTTGCAGGTGTGCCAATACCGCAGATCTTCAGTGATTGGCGTAACTCCTCATCTTCCGCTTCTTTGCCTGCTGTTTCCATGGCTGCAAGTAAACTCGCTTCTGTGTGCAGTGGTTTTGATTTTGTTTTACCTTCGGTGAGTGAGCAGGCTTTAACGGGTAAAACATCACCTTCCACCCATTCTGGCAGAACGGTTTCTTCTGACTCTTCACCATAAATGGCACGCCATCCTTTTTGTTTTACAACGAACCCTTTCAGTGTAAATGCTACCTCAGAACAGACAGCTGACACGGTAGTTACATCTTTTATACACTTTTCAGAAAAGGCTTCAAGCATACGTCCGATAATCATGTGATAAATGACCGCATCATCGGATGAAAAATTATTTGCTTTCACACCCGTAATTAGTAAAGCGTGATGATCGGTGATCTTTGTATCATCCACACTGCGTCGTGTCGGTTCTCCCATGCTGTTTACGTGGCTACCCCATGTTGAACTACCTTTGAGAGTGAGCAGCAGAGCCGGGATTTCAGCGAACACATCCTCGGGGATATAACGGCTACCGGTACGGGGATAGGTGATGAGTTTTGCTTCGTAAAGCTTTTGAGCAATGGATAAGGTCTTGTCAGCTGAAAATCCATGTTTGGTATTCGCCTCTTTTTGAAGAGTGGTAAGATCATACAGCAAGGGAGTTTCCTGTGTAGTTTCTTTGCGCTCCACTTTCGTGACGGTAATTGTACCGCTGTTTCTGATGGCCTGATAGAAGTCTTCGGCAGGTTGTTTATCCTTCCATTTATCTTCAGAGGTAAATTTCAGTACTTCATCTTTGCCTTTGCCATCCGTTGAAACATGCAGTTGCCAAAAAGCTTCGGATATGAATTGCTTATTCTCCCAATAGCGGGAACATACCATTGCCAGTGTGGGTGTCTGTACCCGTCCGAGTGAGTATGTACCTCGTCCGGCAGCAATAGTGATGGCTTGCGTGGCATTGATGCCTACCAGCCAGTCCGCTTCGCTACGAGCTTTGGCGGCATAATACAGGTTATCATACTTGTTGCCGCTTTTGAGATTCTCCAGTCCATCCCGGATTGCCTTATCGGTAAGAGAGTTGATCCAGAGACGGTCGAAAGGGGTAGCACAACCAATATATTCGTAGAGATAACGGAAGATTAACTCTCCCTCACGTCCTGCATCCGTTGCTACGATAATCTTTTCGCTTTCACGGAACAGTTTGGCAATGATTTTAATCTGTGCTAATACATCGCTGTCGTCTTTATAACCTTTATCCGTTTTTACCTGACGGGGAACAAGACTGAAAACAGATGGAAGTATCGGTAGGTTGTCACGGTGAAAGCCTTTTATACCGTATCCGTCGGGCAAGGCAGGTGTCACTAGATGCCCGAAAGCCCATGTGACATGATAGCCGTTACCACTCAGGTAACCCGTCTCTCTTTTTGTCGCACCTACGATTTGGGCGATTTCCCGAGCAACGCTCGGCTTTTCTGCAATAATTGTTTTCATACTGATTTTATCTTACTGTGGATTTTAGTGGTTTGTTTTTTTCGATGCCTCAGACACCTACGCCTTTCGGCTTGTTTTGTGTGCCTTGACTTTGGCGTTGCTGTTGCTGGGTGTTGGCAGGAGTAGCTTGTCCCTGAAGTAGCGGTTCAGCAATATGTTTAGTTGCTTCGTTGGTTTTACCCTCTGAATTGACCGCCACTTGTGTTTTACTATCCGATGAAGGAGTTATTTGTTGGGCTTTAGAAATATCAGGGTCAGAACGATAATATTTCGGTTTGCCTTCTTCCTGATTGAATTTGATATAGGCAGTATAGGGTTTACCTTGTTTATCCCGTACCATATCGTTCACTAAAATGGCTTTCCCTGCGGTAAAATCGGATTGTTGCTCCGGTGTCAACGTAACGCCTCCGAAAGTTTTGGGTGCGCGAATAGTACCACTTGCATCCAACCATTGGAAATTATAGGTTTTCTGCTGTTGATCTTCTTGTTTCGCCTGTGGGTTATCATGCTTTAGCTGCGAATTGTGAGGGACAAACTCCACACCCTTTTGCTCTACATTCACTTGCAACGTTGTTGTGAAAGTCTTCCCGTTGGTCAGTGTGATTTCTTTATTCGGCACGGGATGACCGGCACGGAGTTCTTTCTTATCTTGTTCTGTAAGAATTGTATCGCCAATCTTTTCCGGAATACGAATTTTACTGACCGGAATAGCCATGATATTATTGGTTAAGCGATCAATACTGATATAGGAAGGTGTAGTTTCTCCAGTGCTACTATTTGTCAGCTGTGCGATACGCCCCATATTTCCGGTACTTTTCAAATTGTTCTTATCTTCGGCAGAGAAAGTATATCCCTCAAATCCTTTATCCAGTTGTGGTTCTTTGCGCATCAGATGCGGTATGAGCCTAACACTGCCATCCGGCATTGATTTAAGAGACAAGCGGGCTTCGGTTTCAAAACGTTCATCGCTGAATTTCGGAGTAACTGTTATAAGAGAGGACTTACCGAAATTTAGCATCTTCTTGAGATCACCTGAAGCTTCTAAAGACTCGCGTTTCACGCCCCATTTTTCTTCGAACTCCGCCCAGTTGATTCGGCTTTCATCAATGGGTTGATAACCTTTCTTTTGTTTGTCCCCTTGTTCTGCTTCCTGCTGTTGTCCTTTCACTTCTGATTGTTCTTGCTGTGTTTTTTCTTTTGTGGATGTTTCGGGTTGTGTCTGTTCTTGCTTCGCTAGTTTTTCATATTTTTCCGTATCTACAAGATGCGGAGCAAGCAGTTCCTTGTTTGCTTCCGGATTTTTGAATAAGTCTTTAAGCACTTGCAATACATTCTCGACTCCGTCAGCTGCCACGCGGTAAAAGCCAAACCGTTTTGGTTCTTTGCACTGGCGGAAGAAGTTGCTAAAGAAGTTATCCAGTACATCTCCGTTTCGGTCAAACCTCAAAAAGGTCTGTCCATTTTCAGGTTTGGCATTTGTTACATTCGGTGTTCCGTCACTTTTCAGGCCGGCAACCACACCGATTTCTCCGGTTTTCTCATCCCTGACGATGAGAACATCCTTTTCTGTTTCTTTCTTTTTCAGTTCCATAGGTTGTTGAATTTAATGATATATTGAAATTGGTAGTTGAAATATTTAGAGATTGCGAACAGCAATTCGATTGATCTCGAATTTTATGGAGAGTTGTGATTTTGGCTTTACTCAGGAACTTTCTCACCGTCATTCTCTTTTCGAAATTCTTTGAAATAGCTCTTTATAAATAGTTGTACGTCCGATTCCTTGTAATAGACCTTATGCCAGAGCATGTGGTAGGTTAAAGCTCCTAAACTGCGATATCGTTGTAATGAGCGTTTGCTTGTTTGTAGAAGTTGACACAAGTCCTGATTGTCCAGTAATCGTTCTCCATCCAGATATTTTACCATCTTTACATCTTTGCACGCAAGGGTAGCTAATATCTTTTCGTTGCGGTCAAAACGCTCCATAATCCGCCTCATCCACAAATCAAAAGTATCGGTATCTAATAAGCTCATAGTGTGGTGGCTTTATGGGTTAGCAAATAACCTTTTCTAAACTCATCCAAGGTCAGCGGATTGCAGGAGACAATTCTTTCACGAATGCATTTTTCCACATCAGATAAGCGGTACAAGCATTTGCTCCGTATCATGCTGTAAGCAATCGTGCGATCTTTGCGCATACGCTGAAGGGTACGTGTACTGATTTTAAGTAGGTCAGCTAATTCTTCACTAGTTAGCCAAATTTCAGGTTCTTGGGTAGGTACATTTTCTTTTTTGAAAACGTAGGTTGCAATCCGGTCAATTTTATTCGCCAAATCTTTGTAAACCTCGTGGTCTAATGTTATAATTTCCATTTTGCTACTGTTTGATTACAGTGCAAAAATGCGGATTGTGTATAGGGTGGAATCACAGGTTGTTACCTACCTGTGGAAGATTTATTGGAAGAGAGGGGAAATGATTATACAAAAAAAGCCGAAAAGTGATTGCTATTAATATCAGCAATCACCTTTCGGCTTTCAATCAATTCGAAATTGGTGTATCAATTCAACGTGGTTGTTCCCAACTGAATGATTATTGAAGAAGACTTTTTACAAGAAAGGATAACCTGCTTTGCGACCCATTGTCGAAAATGAATGCATGGATAACTGTCCATTCGATAACTTAAAGCGATAATCACTTCCAGATTGAAATATTCAATAATACATTTCTGATCGTTGATTTGGGTGCTATGTTCTTCTTGTTTCACCGTTTTCTCCAATAATTCATTGGATTTAAAGAGTGATTTCAGGTTTGCTTCCACATAAGAACGATAGACATTAAACAAGGAGGCTATTTCGTTCTTTGTCACCCAGACAGTTCCATCTTCAGACAATTCAATATACACCTTAATATTGTTTGAATTTGTATTTCTGATTGTTATTATCCCTCGGTTCATAATTCATAATTTTTTAGAGTAGCTTTCTCAATGTTATCTAATTTGTCTGAAAGAATCTGCATATCCATACTTATTTTTTCATTAACTACACGTGCGTAAATCTGAGTTGTCTGAATATTTGTATGCCCTAGCATCTTAGATACAGTTTCGATGGGCACACCCTTTGATAGGGTAGTCGTTGTGGCAAATGTATGGCGCGCAAGATGGAAGGTGATATTTTTATTAATTCCGCATATGTCGGCAATTTCCTTTAAATAAGAATTGAGCTTTTGATTACTAAGTACTGGAAGCAATTGCCCATGTGGTAATTTTCCTTCATATTTTTTTAAAATAGCCAATGGAATGTTCAATAACGGTACATTTACATTCGTGTCGGTTTTCTGACGATGTGTCATTATCCATTGTTTACCGTCAAAAGAGGTGCTAATTTGATTTGCGGTCAATTGTTTTACATCAATATACGCCAGTCCGGTAAAGCGATAGAATGCTATAAAAGCAGTCTGATGCAAAACCAAGTAAATGGTGCGTAATCAGTTGTAAATTAGTAGTTTTTCTGTGTTTTGCATTTCGCTGAAAAATCTGAATATAGCAGATTGCAGCGAGCTTTCCACTACCAAACCATTACCTGTTTCTGTTGTATGGGAGGGACCTTACCCTACAGTTTAAAGCTCTGGACAATACAAAGATAGCATTGACTACTGAGTTTGAACAAAGGTTTTGCTTTTCTGGGTTTTGTTGCTCTGTTTTGCCAAGGTTTTCATATCGAAAAATGACTTGAATGAATGTTTATTGCACTATAAAAGTAATTATCGTATGAAAACAGAAATAAAGGTGCTGCTCTACCTAAAAAGAAACGGGCAAGATGAATCAGGACTATGTCCTTTGATGGGAAAAATCACGGTGAAAGGAAAATACAATTCCACCGCCCAATTCGGATGCAAGATTAAAATCAATCCAAAAATTTGGAATGCCACTTCACAACGCTGCACGGGCAAAAGCCATACAGCAGTTAGGACGAACAAAGAGATCGAATTACTCTTGCTATTGCTTCGAGCCCGCTTTAATGAGTTGACGGATATGAGTGACAAGGTATCTGCCGAAGATGTGAAGAATTCCTTTCAGGGTATAGCTGCAGCACAAATGACCCTGTTAAGGTTCTTTGAGGAGCATAACCGAGAATATGCCCTGCGTGTAGGTGTAAACCGTACAGCAAACACCTTCTACCAATACAAGAATACCTACCGTCATCTTTCCAAATTCATTGCATTCAGGTATAAGGTCTCGGATGTAACCGTAAAATCATTGGATACATTATTCATTGAAGATTTTCACCAATTCTTACGGATCAATGAATCTCAAAAGCCTAACACCATACGTGGCCACATCAATCGCCTAAAATCCATCGGATATATAGCGGTGCACCGTAACCTTGCCTCGCAAAATCCATTCAAAGACTTTTCCCCCGATAAGCCGGAACGCAAACAACTCTATTTAACTCAGGACGAATTGAGCCGCCTGATGAACAACACCTTCGATACCCCGAACCGTAATTTCACCCGTGATATGTTTCTCTTTTCAGTGTTTACAGGCATTTGCTATTGCGATATGTGTAACCTTTCGGAAGAAAACATTGCCAGGGATAGGGATGGGAATCTTTGGATAGAAACCAACCGCCAAAAAACAGGAACACCGGAAAATATTCGTCTGCTGGACATCGCTCTGCGTATTATAGAAAAATACAAAGGCTTGGCTTCAAACGGAAAGTTATTTCCGATGCTATCTAATATGAGCAT
>MKRS01000466.1 GCA_001897035.1 Bacteroidales bacterium 45-6 | reverse complement strand
CGTGAAACGCCAGCCGGCGATAACCACCCAGCTCCGACACCGGCGCGAGCGACGCGCAATCCTGCACCGTCACGCGCGCCGCCGTTGCCGCCACCTGCACGGCCGAGCCCGCGAAACCCACCGCGGTCACATCGGCCACCCACGCGTCGCGCACCGCACGCAGAGCGATCGCATTCCACGCGTGCTGTTCGTCGAGCGGATTGGTCGCGTCGAATTCCGACTCGCAGCGCAGATTCTCCACGCCGCATTCGGCCAAATATCCCTCGTCGGCAAATGTCGCGACCGTGGCGCCGCCGTAGCGCGCCTCGAGCGCCGTCGTCAGTGGCGCGTCGAATTCCAGCGTCGCTCCGTCCTTCGCGACGATCCGCCGATGCCAGATCACGTTCACGGTGTCGGGCCGCCACTGATACGGCTGACGCGCGGGCGCCTCGTGCATCCCGACGTCCTCGATCCACGCCGCCGGACTCGGCCGCTCCACCGCCACCGTGTCGCCAATCTTGAAATTGTCCGCGCCCGTCACACGCACGCGTTTCGCCCCGACCGGCACATAATCGTCGAGCACTTTCCCGGTTCCCTTCGCTTTTGGTTCGAGCGACGTCCCCGCGATTTCGATCAACGTTCGCCGCCCCGTCCCCGTGGCGACGAGCACCGTGCCGTTCTCGTTCTGGCCCGCACCGCGCAACACCACCCCGTTGGCCGCGATGTGCAGCGCGCCCGCAATCTCGAAACGCCCCGCGGTCAACTGCACCGCGCCGCGCCGTCCTTCTGCGTCCGCCGGTAATCCGGCAACGTAGTCGATCGCCGTCTGGATTCGCGCGCCGTCGTCGCCGTCCGCCGGCGGCACCTGCACGCGCACTGGCACGTCCGGCAAAGCCACCCCGCCGCCCCGATAACCCGCGCTCGAAAAATCCGGCACGCGATTACCACGTTCGTCCGCGACATACTGCAGCGTTCCGTCAGGCCCCAGCGTCACCGGCGGCGGCGATTGGCGGGCGAAGACAGTTCCCGTCAACATCAGCACTCCGGCCAACGCCATCGTTCGCGCCGCGTTCAGGATCTTCGACGCCGACCTCATCGCGGCAGCGTCACTGTCAATTTCTCCCAGCGCGGCGAACGCGCGAGCGGGTGGCCGTCCACCCAGACGCTCAGGCCCGCACCACGACCGAATCGGCGCCCGTCGCGATCCCACACGATCGTCACGTCGTGGTCATGATAGCGCACGTTCTCCAGGCAAAACCACGCCCACGTGTCCGCCGGCAGCAGCGGATCCAGCTCGAGCACGTCGCCCGCGCGCGGCCGCAGCCCGATCACGCCATCGATCAGCAGATCGGCGAAGGTCGAGTGATGATAGAAACGACTCCGCGGATTCGAGCCCATGATCCACTC
>MKRS01000465.1 GCA_001897035.1 Bacteroidales bacterium 45-6 | reverse complement strand
CAGGAGCAACAGCTATTTGTATTTCGTTGCTCGTCAGTGTCTTGTTGTTGGCCGTGACTTCGCATCTGATTGCGTAGATCCCGCTTTGCAGAGGAGCAGGCCAGCTAAGGGTTGCGTTTGTTGCTCCGGAAATCAGGTTTCCGTTCTGATACCATTTGTAGGAGGTGGTGCCTGTGTCGTTTTCCACCAGGCAATTGAACGTGACCTGTTCTGGATTCACCGCACGGGTTTTATCCGAACTAAAAGCCTTGATGCGAAGCGGGTTCGTATAGTTGTATCCGAAATGGTAATCGATGACGCCTCCTCCGTAGATTTTTCGGATTCGCCCCACGGTCTGCTTGCTTTGGGCTGGCGGAATCACAACCAAAATTCTGGTTGCATCTGCGTTTATATTGAACGAAACGGTGCCGCTGACGTTGGTTTTAAGCACAGTCTCCGAGATGGCATCGTAAATGTCGCAATTCCCGGCGGGAAGTTCCAAATTGACAGACTGTGCAGTTGCTGCCGGATTGTAATAGAGGTAGGTTGGGTAAGCGTTCTCTCCTCCAAAATCGGTTCTGTTCAGGTCTATTTGCAGGATTCCGTCCACATTGGTCTTGTTGATGATCGAGGCCAGATAGCCGACCGAAGAACCGCTGTAAATTGACAGGTTCGTAGCAGCCCATCCGCCAGCTACGGCATCGCCTGTGGCATAAGGCGTTTTTCCGTTGGCCACCTGCTTCATGGCTTCGAAAGGTATGCAGAAGTTCGGGTCATACTGTTTTGCCCACGCATTTCCCGATGTGTGCTGATTGGCGTCGGGCAAGCCGTTGGCATAAAAAAGTCGGCTGGCATTGGCCAGATTCAAGATCCACTTGCCGATGGCACGTGCGTAACGCTTGTCGTACTTTGCGACAGGAGCCAGGGCGGCGGCGTGTTGAAACCCGTTCATGACGAAGGCATAATCATTGCCTCCATTGTTGGCTTCGCCCACCAGCCCGGACACGTCGTATCCGTTCCATTGCCCGGTGATGGTTCCCCAACCTCTCAATGTTCCTTGTCCGGACGAGAATACCCAGTTCAATAGTTTATCCATATCGTAGTTCGTCCCTTCCACCGCATTCATGCGGGCGGCAGCGGCAACACCATACGGTAGCTGTATCTCGTAGGATGGGTTGGATGACCATCCTTGTAGAAAATCGAGAGCCAGTTCCGCTCCCTGCAGGTATTTCGGATTGGCTGTTTTCGAATATGCCTGATAGAGCAGCCATGCGATGGAGCCGGCCGATTCGGGTTCAGGCACACTGCTCGTATTGGGTAGTCCTGTAAGAAGGTTGAAAGCTCGATAATTGAAGGACGGGGCAGTCCATGGTTGCGTTTTTGCTCCAAGCTTGAAGATGACATCAAGCTGCCTGTCGGCAATCGCCGTAAACTGAGTGGCGAAATCGGGGTCGGCATTCGGATAGAGGGTATATAACTGATAGAAAAACAGATTGGGCATGATCTCGTACCACCAGTCGTTTCCTGTGGACCCGCTGTATCCGTTCAGGTAAACATTTTGCCCGTTTTTCAGGTTGAAGAAATCCTTTACTTTCTGCACCCAATTGGTATTCAGGTGTGCCGTTTTGTCAACTCCAGCCAGCGACGCTCCCACGATGGCCGGGATGATGTTGATGGCTTCCGCCGCGTTGCCGTGGCTGCTTTGCCCCACATACGAGTCCATGCGGATATTTTGTACATTGCTGTAATTTATCCCGGAAGAGGGATTGATGCTGGTTATGGGCAGGTAAGTCCCGGCCTTGGCCGTGTTGAACACAAAGTTGTCGTAATCGGTAGCCACTTGTTTCCAATTGCGCATCAGGTAGGGTGAAGGTATATTGGGCATCTGTTCTATCCGCGGGATGGCTATTTGCTGCGCATTCATCGGTAGCCACGCCAAGGAAAGCCCAATGCAGATGTATTTAGAAATGATGTTGCTCATGTGCCGGATATTTTATCGGTTCTTTTTATTGAAAAAGAGCCGGGACTATTTGCCCGGCCCTGAGAATGACAAGCAGTTTTTTTAGCTGCTTATTTTTCTTCTTTATAAAGTTTAGCCACTTGTCCGTCAGTCAAGGCAATGTTATAGACCTTCAGCTCGTCCATGGCTCCTACAAAGTTGTCCCATGCTTTGGGTGTTTCTGCCCACGCCCATGTCCATTCGGCTTTGGCTTCGGCATAAGTGGTGCAAGCGCCGATCATCAGAGGCAATGTGTTCTTGTACTGCCAGGCCCCGCTGCCGGTGAGTCCGGGTTTGGTTGTTGCAGTCCATTCCATCGTGCTCACGCCGTTCACATAGAAGGTAAGAACTTTCGTGTCCATGTTCAAGGTTACCACCAGATGAGTCCAAGTCTTGTTCGGTGCAGAAAAGTCGGCTTGGTTGTCGGCATCTACCCATCCGTCGGCGTTGGTGTGTATGGTGAAGAAAGGCTTGTTTTGCTCCTGCAATTGGAATTTCAAAGAGTTCCAGTAGTTATACGACATGATGTAGTTGCCCGCCCTTGTGGAATCGGGATTCACCCAAACAGAGATAGATATCTTGCTTGACATCAAGTCGCTTGCCGCATAATCGCTGATTTCAAGGTGCGACCCATTGTTGAAGTACATGGCTTTTCCCACTTTTCCGTTTACGAAAGACGGCAGGTTGGTGGCTGTCCCGAAAATCTGAGACGGTCCAGGCTTGAGTACGGCTGTCCATCCTTTTCCTGCGGCTTTCAGCTGGGTGCCGGTGCCTTCGTCGAAGCTCAGTCCCATAATCAGGGCGGAAGAAGGTATGGCGTCGTAAGCGGCGGCTAAGAATGTTGTGCGTGCCTGCCTCAACTGCACGACCAAGTTATCGACTGCTGTCTGGGTGATGGACGTGTTTGTCAACGCAGTTTTGGCAGTTGCGACCACTGTGCCAAATGTTGTTATCGCAGCTTGGGGATAGTCGTCGGTTGTGGCTGCTGTCAGAATGGTCTGGCAGGAATCCACGACGGCAGTCAGGGTGGTTTTGTTGGCTGTCTCCATATTGTTGTCGTCACCCGATTTACATGCGGTAAACACTGCGGCAGTAGCGAATAAAGCTACAAAGGCGATGAATACATTTTTCATAAGCTTTCTTTTCATGATACTTTATTTTTAATTGTTGTTAGAAAAAAGATGGTTTACATTTATTTATTGTAACGCTGTATTGGCGTCAATTTCTGTTTGAGGAATAGGGAAGTAGAACCTTGGCTCCACCCATTTGAAATCAGCTCCGAGTGCGGCTTCAGCGGCATCCTTGCCCCAACGCATCAGGTCGAAGAACCGGTGGAATTCAAACCCCAATTCCTTGCGCCGCTCGTTGCGGATGATGCTTCTCATGTTGGCTTGCGTGGATGCTGTGACAGATGCCAAGTGGGCACGTGTTCTCACCCTGTTGAGTTCGATGGCAGCCTTGGATACGGCATCCGTTCCGCCCGCTTCGTTGAGTGCCTCGGCTTTCATCAGCAGGATGTCGGCATACCTGATTGCGTGATAAGGCACTGTGGATTGACTCTTTGCCACTCCGCTCTTCATGTTCTCGTTGTATTTTTTCACCAAATAGCCGGTTGCTTCCGACCAGGAAGAAGAAAAAGTGTTGTTGTTAAACCAAGGCTTGCCGTCGCGCCCGATGGAGGCATCAAGGCGGGGGTCGTCCCCTCCGCTGGTCGTTTTCTCGGTGAAGGCATCCACGTAGGCTTGGGTGGGGGCATCAAAATAATAACCGCCCTCTATTGCCGGGGAAAACATCACGTTGAGGTTGTTACCCAAAGAAACCGTTGTGTTGTTGACATATCGGAACCCGAAAATCACCTCCACGCTGTCTTCGGCTCCTGGCTTGAACAAGTTGGAATAATCCTTCACCAAGTCGTATTGTTTCAGGTTTTCGAGTTGGCTGATGCTCGAAAGGCAATCGCCGTATTTCTTTTCATAAAGTTGCGCTTTGGCTAATAGTGCATAAGCCGCTCCCTGGGTGGCTCTTCCCTTCTCCGAGGCGTAGCTGGCGGGGAGAGCCGGAATGGCTTCGGTGAGGTCTTTTTCGATTTGCGTATAGACATTGCTCACGGAGCTTAATCCCACGTTGATGGCCTGGCTGGTGTTTTGGGGTTCCAGTTTCAAAGGTATTTGCCCGAAAATGTTCACCAGGTTAAAAAAAGAATAGGCGCGCAGGAACTTCGATTCCCCGATCAGCCGTTCTTTCAAGGTTGCGTCCATCGTTATGCCGGGGATATACTTTATGGCATTGTTGGCCCGGGAAATGGTTTCGTATGCCGATTGCCAATAGACGCTCAACGGCCCGTTGTCGGATGTGGCCGTAAAGTCGTTGATCGCATTGATGTCGGCTTGGTCGCCTGCGTTCCCGCCTTTCACAGCATCGTCCGAGGCTACATCGCCGAAAATCCACAAGGTGTTTCCATACAACGAATTATATACGCCGTTGACGGCCAGTACGGCATTCTCGGAAGAGGTGAAGAAACTTTCGGAAGTGTAAGCCCCTTTCAGGTCGGAGGAAAGGAAATCGTTGCAAGAGCTTGCCGTCAGGCACAAGGCAACGAATGTGCTGAAATATAATTTTTTATATGTCATGATTCAAGTCAATTAGAAGGTTAAGTTCATTCCCAACGTAAATGTTTTGGCCACGGGATAAGTTCCCCAGTCGATACCGTAGGCGCGGTCGCCTTCGGAAGCAGAATTGGTGCTGACCGTCATTTCGGGGTCGAGCCCCGAATATCCCGTGAGGGTGAGGAGGTTCGTGCCGGAGACATAAAACCGGAGCGTCTCGATGCTCCATTTCTTGGTTCCGGGAACAGTGAACCCGACTTGCAGGTTTTTCAGGCGGGTGTAGGAGCCGTTTTCCAGAAAACGGGTGGAGGCCTTCACATTGTTCGACTTGGCGCTCCACGAAGCCCGTGGCTGCGTGTTGGAAGTGCCTTCGCCCGTCCAGTGTTCCTTGTAATACCTTTCGGTGACATTGAACCCTCGGTAAAAGCCTTCCGTGTCGAAATTGACCTGCGAAAATATCTTCTGGCCGTAGGCTCCTTGCACAAACAGGGAGAAATCGAAGTTCCGGTATTTTCCTGAAATGTTCAGTCCCGAGGTGAATGTCGGGATGGCACTGCCTACGTATTTCCGGTCGTTGGCATCGATCACGTTGTCACCGTTTTGGTTGACGTATTTCACATCGCCCGGATGAACATTGTTTCCCTGATAGGCGGAAGTCAGCACGTCGAGCTGATTTTGGAAGATGCCCGCCATTTCGTAGAGGTAGAAGGCTCCCACGGGATGGCCTTCGGCCGTCGAGGTGGCGTTGATCCCGTTATCGACCCGTCCACCGGGATAGGGCGTGTCGAGCTTCATCACTTCGTTGTGGAGGTATCCGCCGTTGAGCGACACGTTGATGCTGCCCCGGCTGAAGTTCTTGCGGTAGAGAAGCTCCAGGTCGATGCCTCTATTGAGGACGCTTCCCGTGCTGTTGATGTAGGGTGCCGAAGCGTTTCCGGCAGAGGGAGGAAGCGAGGCGGGTAGCAGCATGTCGTGAGTGACCTTGTGGTAATAGTCGAGCGACATTCCCCAAGTGCCTTGGAGCATTTCGAGGTCAAACCCGGCATCGAATTGCTTGTTGGTTTCCCATTTCAGCTTGATGTTTCCCAGTTGCGACTGAGCCGCGCCGTCGTAGCTATTTCCTCCAAAGGTATAGAAATAATTCCGGGTATAGCGGTCGAGGTAGGAGTATAGCGGAATGTTCTGGTTGCCGATGGCGCCGTATCCGGCACGAATTTTCAGCTTGCTGATCCAGGGCAGGGATTTCATAAATGTCTCCGTTTCCATGTTCCAGCCTCCCGACAGCGAGTAGAAATCTCCCCATTTGTTTCCTTCGCTGAAGCGCGACGAACCGTCTCTGCGGAACATGGCCGAGAAATAATATTTCTGGTTGAAATTGTAATTGACATTGGCGAAGAATGAAGCCAAGCTGTACTCCCACGCCGATTGGCTGACATCCGTCTTGATAGTTCCCAGACCCAGATATAGGTAATTGGGATCGTTGCTGAGGAATTTTCCTTCGCTGCCGTAGATGCCTGCTCCCGTATTTTTGATGGCCTCAACTCCGGCCATCGAGCTGATGTTGTGTAGCTTGCCGAGGGTGATGTTGTGGCTCAAGGTGGAGTTCACCGTCCATGTTTGGGCCTTTTCGTTGGTCACGTAGAGTCCGTTCGTGCTATTGATGCGGTCGGCGGTGCCCCATGTTTTGTTGAACTCCCGGTATTCGGTGTCGTTGTAGTCGATCCCAGCCGTCGTTTTCCAAGACAGAGCCGCGGGGAGGCTGACGATGAAATTGCCAGATGCCAGCAAAGTCCGTATCTTCTTTGTCCTGTCGGTGTTTTCGGCCAAGGCTTTTGGATTGTATCCGTCGCCGAAGAACGAATTATAGACTGCGTTGCCATAATATTCCGAGGGCAAATCCACAAAATTCCCGTTGGAGTCGTAGGTCGGTATGGCCGGATTGCGGTACAAGGCATAGCGGACAATGCTTCCACCTCCACCGGCGTATCCGTCGCCCGAATCCGAAACGATGCGGTTGTTGGCGATGCTTCCACTGGCGTTCAGCCCCACTTTCAACCATTTCTTGACTTGCGAGTTGAGGTTGCTGCGCAAGTTGAAGCGGTCGTAATTTGTATTTCGGATAATCCCGTCTTGCTTGAACAATGTTCCGGCAATCAGGTATTGTGACTTATCGGTTCCTCCGCTTATGGTCAATTCGTGCGACTGAAGCTGTGCTGTGCGGAATATTTCTTCGAGATGGTTGACGTTTGGAAAGTCCTTTAGCCAACTTCCTTCAATCAGGTTTCTTTTCACGCTGAGCGATGCGTTGTCAGCATTTGCCGCTTCGTTGTAGAGGCTAATGTATTGGTCGGTGCTTGCCATCGGGGTGAGATGCCCGTGGGTTTGGACTCCGATTTGCGTGTTGTAGCTGATCTTGGCTTCGCCCGATTTTCCGCTTTTGGTGGTGATGAGTACGACACCGTTGGTGGCCCGCGAGCCGTAAATGGCAGCCGAAGACGCATCCTTAAGTACCGTCATGCTCTCTATTTCGTTCGGGGAAATGCTGCTCAACGCACCTTCCACGGGAATGCCGTCCACGATGTAGAGCGGATCGTTGCTTAGGCTCAGGGAATTGACACCTCGGATGCGGACAGATATGTTCGTGCCGGGTGCACCACTTTGGGATGCCACATTGACCCCGGCCACGCGTCCTTGCAATGCTTGCATACCCGACGAAACAGGCACTTTGGCCAAGTCGTCGCCATCCACTTTGGAAACAGCTCCCAGCACGTCGCGTTTCTTGCGCACGGCATAGCCTACCACCACCAGTTCGTCGATCCGGTTGGATGCGTCCTGCAACTTGATGATGAGCGATTTCTCGCCGTTGAATTGGATCTCCTGGGCTTCGTATCCGATGAAAGAGATTCTTAGCTTGCTTTTGGCCGGAACGTTCAGTGTGAAACTTCCGTCCACATCGGTCATAGCCCCGATCTGCGTTCCGGGAACCATGACGTTCACCCCGATGAGAGGTTCATCTGTGCTGGCATCTTTTACCACGCCCTTCACTTCTGTCGTTTGTGCTTGCGAAAACACAGACGTCAAAATTAGCAAAAGAACAAATAGCGTTTTTTTCATTTTATGTCAGATTGAAAAGGTTTTTTTACTTGAAGGCAATCACCTGGTTGCCGACGACTAGTTTGTCATTCTTTTTCTCGATTTTAGATCCTGCGGGCAATTCCACTAAGATGGAAGCCGAACGGGCGGGGATTTTCACCTTGG
>MKRS01000464.1 GCA_001897035.1 Bacteroidales bacterium 45-6 | reverse complement strand
CGTTTGCTGGACAAGGTAGGAGACGAATTGTTCAACAAGTGATCGAACGAAAATTGCTTGGTTTGGCCGCCACGGATGTAAAGCGGAAGGCTTTCGGTTACCAACATTTTGTCGGGCAACACCGGAATCACGTGCTGCTCGCCGTCGCTGAACGATGCACTCTCGGCCACAATGCGGCAACCCAGCACATCAAAATCTTTGGGAACAACAAACGTCCACGAAGCGGAAGAGGATGCGTCTTTCGCCAAATCGAACGACTGTACGGCATTCTCCATGTTTAGGTTGATCACTTCATCGGTCAGCGGATTGAAGAATTCCACCCGCACTTTTCCCGACACGGCATTGTCCGACAGATTGGAGATTTTGGTAGATACCGATGTCTTGTCGCCCGCCCGCACAAATCTGGGCAAGTTGGGCGTCACCATCAGTTCCTTGCGGGTGACAACCGAAGCCTCCAATTGGCTGGTGCTAAGATTTTTGTCGTAAGCCAAAGCCCGGAATTTCCAGGTGGTATTGCTTTCAGGAACGGTGAATGCAATTACGGTTTCGCCTTTCTCGTTGGTTCGCAATTGTGGATAGAAGAAAGCCGTCTCGTTGAAATTGGTGCGGATTTGAGGTGCGGATTGGTTTCCTCCTCCAGCTTTATTTTCACTATCGGCCACACTCATATCCTCCGCTATGCTTTCCTTTCTTTTAGCTCCAAAACCAACCACAGTTACCTCGTTCAGTACATCTTGCGATTTACTTGACCTTGCCATTGTAGCTACACCTCTTATCATGACAGGAGGGGTGAATTTCACAGTCCTACGATAATTTTCAAACCAATTGAACCTGTCCAAACTCCAATCTTTCACATCCAAGTATTTGGCATTGAAATTCAGATAGAAATTTTCCAATCCCCGGCTATTGTCCAATCCATAAGAAGGTGCAAAAATTCCACTTTGTTTCTGTGATAAGCTCAATGCCCATGGGGTCATCGGGCTAATCTTGTCCAAAGATTGGTCGTACATCGAAGCCAAGAGTTCCGAAGCGGAAGGCTGTCCTTTTGCATCCTTCACGGTGATACGCCATTCCTCTTTTTGTCCGGGACGGAGCTTGTCGCGAAACACATCAAACTTCACCTGCAAGTCTTTCGGTTCTTCCGCTTTCGTCACCGACACTTGGTGCTGCACCATTTCGCCGTTGCGGATCAGGGTGAACGACATGGCCGTGTTTTCTTCGTATTCCTTTTTGTAGGGTAAGGAGAACATGCGGTTTTCATCGCTCAGCTTCACAATTTTGCGCTCCACGATGTCGTATCCTTTGGTCAATTCATACAGCACATATACGTCCTTGTCCGAAACGCCCACCACGACTTCTACTGGTTTTCCGGGAGCAATCTGTGTATTCTTTTGAATCAGCCAATCGTTGGTCTTGTAAGGCGGCCGCTTGTCGGAAACGGAATAGAGGACGAAATCACCCTGTCCTTCCACCTCTTTGCCGTTGTTGTCGTTGGCATTCAGAATAATGCGGTATTTTCCCGAAGCCAATTTCTTGAATTGTTGTTCCAATGCCGTTTGGCGACCCGAGGCGAAATCGCCTTTCAGCACCGGCGATGCGATGGAATCGTTTTCATCCAATGTATAAATGGTGTAAGTTCCTTTGGCTGGTATTTCGTTGCCATCGAGGTTGGTGGCCTTCACGTTGATGGCTTTCGCAGCATCCTTGTCGTATTTCCCTTCCAAGTCCACAGCGAGAATCATCGACACGTCGGCCACCCGGATGTAGTATTCTTGCGATTGGGTTTCGCCATTAAGGTCTGTCACCGTGGCCTTCACCGTGAACAAGTAGGCGCGGGGGAAAAAGCCACGCCCTTCGTCTTCATCCTCCTTTTGCGGGATAAAGTTCACCGAAAACGAACCGTCGTCGGCTGTTTTCACTGTTTGTTCGTCTATTTGCGACTCGTTGCTCGATGCCCCAAACCAACGCCAGAGATTCATCCTTTGGCGGGTGACGGTGTAGTTTACGGTGGCATCTTGCAGTTTCACGCCGGAGAAATTTTCGGCATGTCCTTTCAGCGAAATGGGTTCATCAAACTTGTAGGTTTTATCGATCTTGTCGAAAGTGACCTGAAACGTCGGGCGTTTGTATTCTTCCACCCGGAATTGCACGAAGGCATTGTTTTCGACAGAGATAAGAAATTGCCCGTTGAGCAAGCCTTGCGGCAGCACAAATTCGCCTGCCGAAGAGCCGAATTCGTTTGTAATCAAGGCCTTTTTTGCCACCTCCTGGCGGTTGGCATCGAAGAGTTTCACCTCAAAGGATTTGTTGACCAAGAGAGAATTTTCGTCACTCAGCCCTTCTGTTGCGATCAGCTTGAAATAGACGGTCTGGCCCGGGCGGTAGATGCTTCGGTCGGTGAGCAAGGTGAGGCGTCTAACCGGATTTGGCTTCTTGCCGGCATCATTTTTTTGGAAATAATAATAGTTTGCCAGAGGCGTATAGATGTTGGGAGTATCTTGCCCCGAGCCGATTTTGTAGTAGTAGGCGGTATTGATTTTTTTCTCCGGAATGGAAAATTGTGCCAAGCCGTTGTTGTCGGTCTGGTAGGACTGGAGGAAGATCTTTTTGTCTTTGCTATCGCGGGAATAGACTGAAACAGAAGCATTCTGTAAGGGTTTTCCCGATTCCCGTTCGGTGACGAACACCAAATAGTGGCTCTCGTCCACCTTTTTATTCACCGATATTACGTTTGTGACTGAGAAGTTGTATTTTCGGTCTTCATCGCCACTTTGGTCGCATTTCTTGTCGAAATTCAGTTTTAAATAATAGTTCCCAACGGCAGTGATGTCCAAGTTGATCTTCTCGTTTTCCGATTTATAGGTCGTTTTCGGATGCAAAATCACTGGATATTCCTTCATTTTCATCGCTGCCCCGTTGGGCGAATAGCTGTAAATGCTGAGCGTGGCCTTGTTCAGGTTTTTATATGACAAGTCGATGGTTTTCTTTTCACTTGGATAAAAAGCATTCTTTCCCGAGAAATTGGCCATGGGTTGCTCCATTTCAGCCAGCTTGTTTTTCAGATTGTTTACCCGTTCGTTGTTTGGGTAGAGGGCAATTCCCTTTTTCAACCATTCATATCTTTTGGTCAAATCTCCTTCGGATGAAGTGTAATAATCCGCAAGATTGTCAATTGCCTCCAGGACAAAGGGGCTTCCTTCGTTTGCCTTTTCGAGGGCAAGCAGCGCATTCAATTTATATTTACGGGCAAATTCGGCAGACTTGTCAGAAATGAAATTGATCCTTCGCAAGTCCACCAATAGCAAGCTGTTGGTCAAACTGCGGCTTTTCAGGGAAGAAAGAAACTCCTGATATAATTTCAAGCTTTGTATCGTGAAGGAAGCTTTCGCATCGCCAAGGTTCAGTTTCGCAAATTCATCGGCGGGCTTGTTCAGGTCGGCCAATGCGAGCGAACGTTTCTTCAATTCGGACGAAAGTTCCTCCCTGCTGTCGAATCCTCCCAGATTGTCCAATGCACGCAAAAGGAGGAAGTCGTACATCGTTGGGTACAACGTGCGGGAATCCTTTCCGAGCAAGATAATGGTGGAGAACGCCTCGGTTTTCGCATTCAGCAAAGCCGTTGCGTCCGACAGCGATTCTTGCAATTCCTTCTGTATTTTGTCTTGGAAAATGTTCTTGCTCCATTCGGCCATGTCGTTTGGTACATAACTGGTGATCGGAGTCCGCTGATCGATTTTCCAGCTTTCCTGGTTGTAATATTGCTCATACAGTTCGGCCAGCAGCGAGTGAATCAGTGCTTTTTCCACGGACGATGTTTTCCCGTTCAGAAGGGACGAAAAGTCGGCAATCAGCTCTGGTTTCGTGGTGTCGTCGATTTGCTGTTTGAAACTGCTTCGGTAGATCATCGCCTTGATGCCCTGCTGGTGATTCTTTTCTGCAATCGACTGTTTGAGGATGGTTTCCACCACACCCAAAGCCGATTTCGGTAGGTTGTCTTTCTGAAATTTTTCCACTTGCTTCCATTGTGTAGCATAGTTGTTTTGTGCCATCATTGCCATTCCTATAAAAGAAAGAAATGTGAGGAGAATTAATTTTAGTCGCATATCTATTTGTGATGTTTGATTGTTAAAAGCAAAAACTCATTTATCTACATAGAGCCTTGCAGGCATTAAATTCCATAAAATAAGGTATTATTTTTTGATATTCTACCATCGTTGGGCAGGAAAGATTTTTTATTTTAATTTTTCTCGTTTTTTTCAATTGAGGATGCAACGTATTTAAAAATCCCACGTCTTAGAAGATAGGTTTCGTATATCTGGTTAATTCTCAAAGGCTGAATATCAGCATAGTCATTCAAGATTTTGAAATTATGGCACGGAAGCAGAACAACACACTCTTGCGAAATCGGATCGGTTTTGAGGCAATATGGGCTTCCATGTTAGCTAAAGCGCAGATGTGCCGTTTTGAAAACGCTTCCCCCATGCAGAAGACATTTGTTGTTGCCTTTTCACTCTTGCTGTTCACTTCCTCGTCGATCGAATATTCCGACAAACGCGCCTATGCTCCAGTTTTCATAAAAAGGTCGGAATTGGAAAAGTCGGTGGTCTACATCAGCGAAGGGAGAGACTTGTTGGATCCCGGGAAAATATATGTTTATGGCAAATATATACTCGTCAACGAGCGTTACAAAGGAATTCATCTGATCGACAATTCCAGGCCGGAAGCTCCCCGGAACATCGCTTTCATCACCGTCCCCGGTTGTTTGGATATGGCTGTCAAGGATGGAATCTTATATGTGGACAATGCCGTGGACTTGGTGGCGTTCGATTTAACAAGCCATTTGGTAACGAATCGAATTCGCAACATATTGCCGCCTCCCTCATCGCCGGACAACATGCGCTACTATCGTCCCGAAGCTGGAGTCAGAGGAAAGATCCTTGTGGGATGGGAAAAAAAGAAACCCGGTGAATGATGAAACGAATAGCTACTATCCTTTTTCTGTGTATCCTTGTCGCTATATTCCACTCTTGCGCTGATCCGGATTCGCCAAGCGGTGTGAATATTAGCGGGCAAGGAGGTTTTGCGAACCGTTTCGCCGTCTGCAACGATTATCTCTACATTGCGGACAACGAGTCGTTGAAGGTGGTTGACGTTGCAACGGCATCCCGCCCTCAGCCGCTCAAGCTGGGAGATCAAAAGATAGCTGCAGGCATAGAAACCATTTTGGCAAAAGACACCTTGCTGTTTATCGGCACACAAGAGGGAATGCATATTTATTCTATTTCCCGGCAGGGAATTCCCCAAGAAATATCTACTGTAAACCATATTCGGGGCCATGATCCCTTGGCGGTGCAAGGCGGATATGCTTACGTGACACTTAATTCCGGCAATCCGTGGAGTAGCGGCCAGCCCAGCCAACTGGCGGTTTACAATATCAAGCACCCCAAGATTCCATTGCTCATTTACGAAGGATCCATGACCAATCCGAAAGGTTTGGGGGTGGATGGGGACAAGCTTTTTGTCTGCAACAACGGTCGCATTTTCGCTTATAATGTCAGCCAGCCGGAATCGACCCGTTTGATTGGCGACAGCCGTTCCATCCCGGAAGCATCCCATGCTGAGATCTACGATGTAGTTTCTCAGAATGGAATTTTGATTGCAATGGCCAACGACGGATTCTATCAGTTTGATTACAGCAAGGGCAAGATGGACTTCATCAGCAAGATCAGCGTGAAGGGTAAATGAGCCGCAAGATGGTGTAGCGGCTTTTGTTCGGTTCGATTCAGTGAAAAGGCGGCTTAGGCGAAAAACAGGTATCCCACCAAAATCGCAGTCACAACGCCCGCCAGATCGGCCAGCAAAGCGTAGGGAACCGTATAGCGGCTGTTTTTGATGTTCACAGCGCCATAATAAACCGCCACTAAGTAAAATGTAGTATCTGTGGAACCCTGGAAAATTCCGGCCAATCGTCCCACAAACGAATCCGGCCCGTAGGTTTTCATGGCTTCCACCATCATCCCCCGCGCACCGCTGCCGCTCAACGGTTTCATAATGGCTGTTGGCATGGCGTCCACCCAGGAGGTGTCTAACCCAGTCAGTGCGACCAGGTTCTTAAGCCCGTTCAGCAGAAAATCCATCGCTCCCGAAGTGCGGAACATGGCGATTGCAACCAATATCGCAATCAGGTAAGGAATAATCTTTATAGCAGTCTGAAATCCGTCTTTTGCACCATCGATGAAGGCGTCATAGACGTTCTCTTTTTTGCGCATGGCACTGAGGATAAACGTAATAATCACTCCAAAGAGGATGATACTGGCCAACAGGTTCGATACGGTTTGCATCGTTTCCTTTCCCAAGGATTCAAATGCCCAAATCATACCTCCAACCAAAGCAATGGCTCCGGCAAAGGTGCCCATCAACACCTTGTCGAAAACGTTGATCCGTTGCCGGATGCAAACGGCCAAAATGCCAATCAATGCGGAAAAAAATGTCGCGATCAGGATAGGCACGAACACATCCGCCGGATTGCTCGCCCCCATTTGTGCCCGGATGGTCATCACCGAAACGGGAATGAGCGTGAGCCCCGAGGCGTGCATCACTAAGAACATAATCATCGAATCGGAAGCTTTGTCCTTGTCTTTGTTCAGCTCCTGCAATTCCCGCATAGCCTGCAAACCGGCGGGTGTGGCGGCGTTGTCGAGTCCGAGCAAGTTGGCAGATATGTTCAGAATGATGGAGCCCGAAGCGGGATGGTCTTTCGGTATTCCGGGGAAAAGTCGTGAAAAAACAGGATACACGGCCCGCGAAAACAATTGGATCATGCCTCCCCGTTCTCCAATTTTCATGAGTCCCATCCAAAGTGACAGCACACCCGTCAAGCCAAGTGAAATTTCAAAACCTTGTTTGGAGGAGGAAAACGTGGAGTTGACAATGTCGATAAATGCTTGCACATCGCCAAAGAAAATGAGCCGCACCAGCCCTACTACAAAGGCAATGAGGATCAAGCCTATCCAAATGTAATTTAGTGCCATGTTTTTTCAGTTAGCAGCCAATGGCTATCGGTCAAATATTCTATAACCTGTTCGTTTTATTCAGCAAATAATAATCCAGGATGGTCATTGCAGCCATCGCCTCCACGATGGGTACGGCACGGGGAAGGACGCACGGATCGTGTCGGCCACGGGCTTTCATCAGGGTGTCGTCACCTTCTACTGTGACAGTTTTCTGTTCTCGGAGTACTGTTGCTACCGGCTTGAAAGCTACCCGGAAATAAATGTCCTGGCCGTTCGAAATGCCACCCTGAATTCCACCTGAATGGTTTGTCCGGGTCGTGGTTTTGCCACCATCGTTGAAAAATTCGTCGTTCACTTCCGAACCGCGATGACCAACCTCGAAACCGTCGCCGTATTCGAACCCTTTCACGGCGTTGATGCCGAGCATGGCTTGGCCCAAAGCTGCATGGAGCTTTCCGAAAACAGGTTCGCCTAATCCGGCTGGCGCGCCTTCTATGACACACGAAACCACGCCGCCGATGGTGTCGCCCTCTTTCTTCACCTCGCCGATCAGCTCGATCATCTTTTCAGCTGTTTCGGGGTCGGGGCAACGCACTGGAGTCGTTTCTATAAGTGAAAAATCGCATTCGGTGTATGGCTTGTCCATCCTGATGTTTCCCACTTGCTGCGTGTAGGCCGTGATTTTCACGTCAACCTGCTTCAGTACCAATTTTGCGATGGCACCCGCCACCACCCGGGCGATTGTTTCGCGGGCGGAAGAACGGCCTCCTCCGCGGTGGTCGCGGATACCGTATTTTTGTTGGTAGGTGTAGTCGGCATGTGAGGGCCTGAACACATCTTGCAGGTTGTCATAGTCCGACGAATGTTGGTT
>MKRS01000463.1 GCA_001897035.1 Bacteroidales bacterium 45-6 | reverse complement strand
AAATAGCAAAAACAAAGGACTTCATCGGAGCAGCAGGATCAATAACACTAGATGAAAATGGAGATGCTGTAAAAGATGCTATTATCAAGGTAGTTAAAGATGGAAAGTTCACTTATCTTGATACGATAAAACCAGCAAAATAGATAATTGAATAATAAAACAAAGGCCGATGATATTTTACCTATCATTGGCCTTTGTTTTGAAGTGTTAGAAGTTTCTAAAAATTCCAAATAAGTATGAATGATATAAAATATATGTTGCTCTGTGCGATGCTCTGCTTGCCATTGTTTCTTGCCGGGCAATCCAACTCGAAGAAGCAGGTTATTACCGGTCATGTTTATTCTGAAGAAGGCGGGCTGATTGGTGTGAGTGTCCTCGAAACGGACAAGAGCAATCGTGTTGTTTCGGCTGCCACTACCGACTTCGATGGTAATTTTAGCTTGGAAATAAAGAATAAGGGCAACATTCTTAAATTCAGTTATGTAGGTTACAAGCCCACTACCCGCGAGATTGGTGATCGGGTGAAGTTTGATGTGAAAATGACGGACAACACCACCAACATCACCGAATTTGTGGTGGTAGGCCGGAAGATGCAGTCGGACGGCACGTTGCCCATTCCGCAACGCGAAATAACCGGCGCCATGCAACGGATCAATACAAAAGAATTTGAAGGCTTGTCGGTGTCGTCCATCGACGATGCCTTGCAAGGGCGCATTGCCGGGCTCGACATTGTGGGCAATTCCGGAAATCTGGGGTCTGGCTCCACGTTGCGTATTCGTGGAACTTCTTCCATCACCTCCAGCGCCGAACCGTTGATCGTGGTGAACGATGTTCCTTTCGAAAACAACATCAGTTCGTCCTTCGATTACGCCAATGCCAACCAGGAACAGTTTGCCAACCTGCTCAATATCAGCCCGAACGACATCGAGGAAATATTGGTGCTGAAAGACGGCGCTTCTGCCGCAATCTGGGGTTCGCGCGGAGCCAACGGGGTGATTTCGATCCGCACCAAGAAAGGGGTGAGAGGTCCCACACGGGTTCAATACACCTACCGCTTGTCGGGCAAGACACAGCCCCGGGGCTTGAAGATGTTGAACGGAAACGACTACACGATGATGATGAAGCAGGCATATTTCAACTCGTATCAAAACGAGGGGGATGCCAACAAGCCGGAATTCAATTACGACCCGTCTTTTTCCGAATACGAAAACTTCAACAACAACACCGACTGGGTGAAAGAAATATCGCAGTACGGATTTGCCCACGACCACAACCTCACGGTCTCGGGCGGGGAGGACAAGGTGCGTTTCAGGATGTCGCTGGGATATTACGATGAATCCGGAACCATTCTCAAACAATTGTTGAAGCGGTTTACGGGGCGGGCCAACCTC
>MKRS01000462.1 GCA_001897035.1 Bacteroidales bacterium 45-6 | reverse complement strand
TAAAAAAGACCCGACTTTCCAAGAAGCAGTGGCTTTGGTGGAAAAATTCGCAAAACAAGAAGGCCGTCAACCCCGCATCATGATTGCCAAGATGGGACAAGACGGGCACGACCGTGGTGCAAAAGTGGTGGCTACAGGTTATGCCGACTGTGGATTCGACGTGGATATGGGACCTTTGTTCCAGACTCCGGAAGAAGCCGCACGCCAAGCCGTGGAAAACGACGTGAACGTGCTGGGAGTCTCCTCCTTGGCAGCCGGCCACAAGACCTTGGTGCCACAGGTGATCGGAGAATTGAAAAAGCTGGGCCGTGAAGACATCGTGGTGATTGCCGGTGGCGTAATCCCCGCACAAGACTACGATTTCTTGTATCAAGCAGGCGTTGCAGCTATCTTCGGTCCCGGTTCGTCGGTGACTAAGGCTGCGGTAAGCATTATGAAAATCTTGTTGGGAGAATAAGTTTTCCGAACAACGAATTCTTTATAAAATTTCAGGCCGCTCCGAAAGGGGTGGCCTGAAGCTTTCTTTAGTGTTATAGATTGAATGGCGTATATCCATTGTCCGGCAGGAAACCAAAAAATATTCATGTTGAGATAAAAAACAAACGCTCAATTTGCAATTATACAAAATATAATTAAATTGTTACATACCACATTAATTGAATTGAATATATTCACAACTCGTGATGTCGGAAGTGATACCGATCACGTAGCAGCAAAACGTTATGGTCGATTAGCAACACGTCTTTACTTGATCCTATTTTTAAGTGGTCTCATTATTTTAATATGCTATACAATTATCGAACCACGTATAACCACAACAACGTTTGATGAGCCTTCTTTTGATTATTACAATAATTTAAAAGCAAAGTATGATGATCAATTAACATGTTCATGTTCAGTCATAGCATCAACACATACGAAATTCGTTGAGATCAAATCTGTACTTCATTCAGTAAGATATAGAATTGATTATAGAGAGGATCATTTTTGAATTTCTATTTCTAGATTTGTACAAGTGCATTTGTATCGGAAGAATGGCGACTTGAGTTGCTAAGTGGTCTCGTTCAAAATTTAACTGTCTATGAACAAAGAGATTATCGTCGATTTCTATCACCTCATCTACAATATCTTCAAGGACTATGTCAACTTTCACAGCAATCAATAAGTCATGCAATCAATGAATTATTAACATCATTATTCGTTACTGTACAACTTCTACCTGAAATTGAATTTTCTAATCGTATTAACATTTCAATTGAACAGAGTAAATCGAATGCTCCTGTTTTATTCACCCGTCTTCTTTCTGTTGTTGAAAGTACCTTTCATGGAAACGCTTTTATATCCAGCTATGGAACAAATTTTAAATATTCTGGCCCATGTCAAGATTTTACTACA
>MKRS01000461.1 GCA_001897035.1 Bacteroidales bacterium 45-6 | reverse complement strand
AAAACGAATTGCTCCTGAAATTAGGGTCGTCGAATGCCAGCATCCTGTCGCTGAAAAAGCAAATAGATGTGGCAAAATTGATTGTCAAGGAGACGCAGAAAGGATATTCTCCGACGTTCAACCTGCAAGGCGGGTATTATTTGTCGCAAACCAACAATTCGGAAGGGGCAACACTCCGAAACCAATCGTTTGGCCCGCAAATAGGTGGGACGCTTTCGATTCCCCTTTACAATGGCGGCGAAACGAAACGGAAAATCGCAGCCGCAAAAGTGGAGCTGCTATCGGCACAATATAACCTCGAAAACACGCAGTTGCAATTGACCATCGAGCTGGAAAATGCCTACACCGATTTTGAAAACCAGCAACAATTGCTCCAAATAGAGAAAGACAACAATCTCTTGGCCAAAGAAAACATGGAAATCAGCCTGCAACGCCTCAAGCTGGGACAGACCACTTCCCTTGAAGTGCACCAAGCTCAGGAAAACTATGTGCAGTCTTGTACGCGGCTTCTCAATTTTGAATACAACTTGAAAATGGGGGAAACCAAGCTAAGGCAGCTGGTGTCTTCTTTGTAGGGAAGGGCAAATCACCGGAAGATTAGAAAAGTTCGGAATCCTTCAGGTTGCAAACGGCTATTCTTGCCGGAAGCCCCCTGTTTCCATAAAACAGGTACCACTTTCCTTTGAAACAGGCAAGTCCCTGCAAAAAAAGCGGTGTGGATCGATTATTGGTGTTCTTTCCAAGTATATCCTTGAAATAGACAAAAGGCTGGTCTGAACGGGCCAAAAGCTTTTCAGGTTTTTGGGCGGAGAACAAAGCCTGCCCGCCTCCAAGCATCTGGCCAGGATAGCTCTTGTCACCAAATGCTCCTTCCCGATTTTGTCCGCTATAAAACAACACGATGCCCTTCGATGTCATCACAGCCGAAGGTCCCGAGGCAATGAGGTTGCTGTCGAAGCTGTTGTTGCGGGGCGAAAGGATTTTCTTCAGATCGCCATTCTCGTCTTCCACGGGAATCCAATCGATGAGGTTTTCGGAAACAGCTGCATAGAGGTTATCGCTGCCCCAATACAGGTAATATTTCCCATTTATTTTTTGAACAAACGGCTTTCCCTTCACAACCCGGCTGACGATGGAGGCAAACTTCGAATCGGTGTTGCCGTATTTTCCGTTGTATGCTTTTCGGAAAATTGGCCCGTGCTTTGTCCATGTCTTCAAATCGGACGAAGTGGCAACAGCCAGCCTTTTGCACGACCGGTTGCATTGGGTGTAGAACATGAGATACCTGCCATCGTTGGTTTCCGACACGCGGGGAGCTTCGCATCCGCCCATCCACTCATAGTCGATTTGTTGATCCCGGTCGGGGTACAGAACAGGCCGGACAATCCTCTTAAAATGAATCCCGTCTGTTGATACTGAATAACCAACGCGAGAAACGGCCTGCTCTGCATTGATTCCGGCATATTCTGAAACACTGAAAAACAGGAAGAGGGAATCGTGCCGCACAATGGCCGACGAGTTGATGATTTCACCGTTTTCCCAACAGACATTGTTTTGGGAGGCAGGACAATAGAAAATTCCAGATCCATCCTGCGTTACCACGGAATCGGAGCTGTTCATCTGGACAAAATTGCCAATTGTCCAATCAGAAGGATTAGCGCATTCACCCCGGCGGATGCAATAAAGGAGGATCGATGTTGCGGCAACCAAGAAGAGGATTGCTGGGAATATGATTTTGGAAAGTTTCATGGGGAATAGATTTTTCATAAGTCCAACTTCTAAAAAAATCAGCAAAAAGGACATGTAGCCACCCGTATGCGGAAGAATTTGACGCATAATTAGGTGGCCACACCCTGAATCTTATTTCATTATTTTAGACTGACATGGCCAGACTTACTGGTCGGGAATAAGGGAAGTGATTTCCCTTTTCTTTATTTGGCTGTAATAGTTGTATGAACGGGTTTCAACCAAGGAGACGTGAACATGACATTGATTTCGCCTCCTTTTCCTGTGGCTTGGATATAGGCCAACAGATGTCCTTGAAACACGCGTTGGACGTTGTCGGTGTAGTCACCCATGTCCGAATTGTTGCTGGCTTCCAACCCAAGCAAATGTCCCGCACCGGCCACACGGCAGGTCACTTCGTTGTCGGAAATCATCACCGGAACGCCGTCTTCGTCCACCACCTGTAAAACCACTTCTGCCAAGCCTCTTTCCTTCGAAATGTTGGTATCCGCAGAGACAATTTTCAAGGCATAAGGCTGCTTGGAAGATTGAAGAGCATAGCGTGAGGCCTCTTTGCCTGCCTTGTCGAGGCCAATCACTTCGAGCTTGCCGCTGGCGTAGGGGATATCCCAGTAAATGATGCCCGTGTTGTCGTTGTAGTCTTTCACTTCGCCGACAGGCTTTCCGTTCAGTTCGAGACGCGCTTTTGCCGCATTCGTGTAGCACACTACCCGGACGGATTGCCCATCGGAGTAATTCCAAATAGGCCAGGCATCCATCGAAGGCGTTTTTTCCACGTAGTTGGCACCGGCATCGTTGTTTTCCTGTTCAGACAACACATCTTTTGCTTGGCGGCGTCCGCCTTTTCCGGGAGTGGGGTAGGTGCCGAGGTAAGCCATTGGCTTGTCTGACCAAAGTGCCTGACGGAAATAGCCGCGCGGCTTGATGCTACCTCCAAAATCGAGCAAGCCCGAATAGAATCCGCGCGAAGGCCATCTGCCCGATTCGCCGAGATAATCGATCCCTGTCCACAGGAATTGTCCGAAAATATGTTCGTTGTCACGCACGGCTTTCCAGGCCTCTATGTCGTGACGGTTTTCACTGCCAAAGATGACACGGTTGGGGTATTTTTTATGATCGGAATCGTAGCGGCTTTCAGTGTAGTTGTAACCGGCAATATCCAATGCTCCCGGGAATTCGGTTTCGTTCGACATAGCCACACCGGCCAATCCAGCAGTGGTGGGTCGCGAAGGGTCGTATTGCTTGACCACTTTCACCAACTTTTTGGCGATAATCCCCAAGCGCATCGCGTCGGGTGCGTCTTTTTTGTAACCGCCATACATGGCTTGGGTGAATCCGGCTTTGGAATTTGCATCCAAAATAGGGTGCGAATAAGGATCGTTGGGGTAGTCCACCTCGTTGCCAATGCTCCAGGCGAATACCGAAGTGTGGTTTCTGTCGCGACGAACCATGTCGGCCAAATCCTTTTCTCCCCATTGTTCGAAAAAGTCCGAAGAGCCATCGAATCCGGGAGTACCCGCGTTCCATCCTTCTATCCATTTACGTTTGGGAAATTCCCACTCGTCGAACGCCTCGTTCATCACCAGGAAGCCCAATTCGTCGCATAGGTCATACAAGTCGGGCGATTGCGGATTGTGGCTGGTGCGAATGGCATTGCATCCAACTTCCTTGAGCGCCAACAATCTCTTTCTCCACACATCGCGCGGCACTGCCGAACCCAAGACCCCGGCGTCGTGATGGATGCAGACCCCTTTCATCTTAGTCCCCTTTCCGTTGAGCGCGAAACCCTTGTTGGGATCAAACGTGAATGTGCGGAATCCGGTCTTCACGGTAGATTCGTCGATCACTTTTCCCTCCTTCAGCACGGTTGTCTTCAAGCGATACAAGCTGGGCGAATCCAAGCTCCACAACTCGGGATGATTCACTTTCAGATCCACCACGAATTTATTGGATCCGTTGGCGGCAAGAGCCAACTTCCTGGAACTTTTTGCCACCACGCGGCCCGCAGGCGAGACCAATTCGTTGTTCACGGTGACTCCCGCCGCATTGGCCGTTCCATTGTCGAGGCTCACTTCCACTTGCAGGAGGCCTTGTTTGGCGTTGGCCACCTTGGGATAGGCATACACGCCCCATTGGCTGATATGAATCGGGTTGGCTTCCACCAGATACACATCCCGGTAGATGCCCGATCCGGTGTACCAACGCGAGTCGGCGGCACGGCTGTGATCGACCCGCACTGCCAAGATATTCTCCCCGCCGTATTTCAGGTAGGGAGTCAAGTCGTACATGAAAGAAATATAGCCATTGGGCCGTTTTCCCAACAGATGCCCGTTGATATAAACTTCGCTACGGTTATAAACCCCTTCAAAATAGATGTATATTTTTTTGTCCTTCAGGCTTTCCTCTATGTTCAACTCTTTCTTGTACCAGCCTATGCCGCCGGGAAGGTATCCCATGCAACTGGCTTGGTTGGGGCTTAGTTTCCCTTTCACGCTCCAGTCGTGAGGAAGGGCCACATTTTCCCATTTTCCTGCCACTGTCGAAAGATCCGTGGCATCGTTCAAGATGAATTCCCATTTGTCGTTTATCAACCTTTTGTTTCCAAACAAAGGATCTGCAAAAAGGACAACAGGCAACAAGAGGAGGCTTATTACCAATAAAAATATACTCCGATTCTTTTTCATGTTCTTATACTCAAATTTCTTTGCTAATTCGCTAATCTACTAATTTTTTTAATTGGTATTTCACGTTTTTAGAAGTTATTTCTTTATTATTTTTCGAGACACGGTTCCTTTTGCTGTTTCCACTGTCAACACATAGACTCCCTTGGGCAAAGCGGACAGGTTGCATCGGAGGCTCGTTTCGCCATTGCCGTTGAGCTGCTCCACCTTCTTGCCCAAAATGTCATACACAACCAGCTTGCCGAGAGGCTCGTTGCTGGCGACAGACAGTTGGTCAACCACCGGATTCGGATAGGCACTAATTTCGATCTCCTCCTTGTTTTGCTCAATAGAAGTGGACGGGTCGGAGTCCGAGACGAAAGTCACCACAGACAAAGGGGGCAAGGTGAATATTTCGCCGCCCTTTACTTTGGCTTGCACCTGCATGTTTTGATCCTTGTCGGTGACATAAGGTGTGAACTGGAGGCCGCGACTGATGCCTGCCGGAAGGTTGTCGGCGAAAATCTTTACGGCGACCTTGATAACATCCGAGTTGGTGGCCACGACCACCACCTGTTTGGTATCCTGATTGATATAGGCCGAAAACATTTGGCTCTTAAGCGCATCTGTTTCGTTCAAATTGTCGGAACGGCTCAATCCTATGCGCTTCATGCCGGGACGGATAAAACGAGAATATTGCCCCAGGGTGTAGAGAAGCTTGGTGTCGTTGTAGAAACCATCGGTGAGGTCGCTCTTGGTCAATGCCTCGATCAGCGCAAAGCGGCTTTCCCCGCCATGGCTTCCCTGTTCGAAGGCCGTCCACCAGTGCCAGCCTGTGGCGTTGGCCACCACAAAATCGACGTGCAACATGCGGGCCAAAGACATCGCGCATTCCATTTCGGAAAAACTTCCTGCCGTCGCATTCGGGTGTCCCCAAGCATAACCGCCTCCCAGCAAGCTATATTCCGTTTGAAAAAACTCAAGGTTCGTATCCGTGCTATCCAACACCTGCCGGAAGTTCTTGCGTACATCGTACATCGTTTTCGCATCCCCGTCGTCCCAATAACTGTGGGAAGAAACAATGTTGGACACATTGGGCAATCCTGCTATTTTCATAGAAGGATTGGAATTGCCCCAGAACTTAGGTACTTGCTTCACCCCGCTATTGATTGCTCCAGCTTCTGCCACAAAAATTTGAGAAGAGAGGTTTCGGGTCGAAAACTCCTTGCTCATGGCCTTCACCACATTGGCAATCTCCTGATCGGTAGCGGGCGAACCTTCTTGCGAAGTGGTGCCGTCCGTTCCTTCCTTCCATTCGTATTGAGGCTCATTGAGCGGGCTGATATACTTGAAGTGGAGACCCTGTGAATCGAAATGTTGGATTACGTCGGCCGTAAATTTAGCATACGCATTGTATTTGTCCTCTTTCAGGATATAGCTCCATCCGCCCCCTTTGTTGAAGGCGTAGCCAGTTTTGGTGTAATAGACGGGAGGCGAATTCATGAATCCCACCAGGTCTTCCACTTTGTAATCCTGAACCGCTTTTCTCAAAAACCATTGCTGTCCCTGTTGTTTGTTCCAGTTGTAAGTGGTCAAATCCGAATTCAGGAAGCATTGTGTGCGTTGAGCCTCGGCGGCAATTTTACTGTCGGTTCCCTGTTCTGCCGAACCTGCGCCGATATTGAACCGCCAGCACGAGAGCCCGATTCCTTTCGGATTGCCGTTGGCATCAAAGTCCTTGCTAAATAGCAGTTCCGCCAATTTCTCTTTCTTGGCTTCGGGCCAATGAAGGCCGATCAATTGAGCATTCCAAGCATCGGATGCACCGAAGTTGCGTATCGTTTGAAAGGTATTTCCATAATCCACGGTGAGACTCACCGGAACCAGGTTGGAGACATAATACGAATTGATGTCCGTGGTGGATAAGGCACTCTTCTCGACAACAAACTCGTCGTAGAATCCACCGGCAGTTGCCGAAGAGGTAGTACTTCCGAGACTCCACTTGTCTAAAGCCAACGAAAATGTTTCCACTTGCGCCAAAGCCGCAGTTTGCACTCCATTTTGATACAGACGCATCGTGCCCTTTATTCCCGAAACAGAATGGAAAATGCTGATCGCATACCATTTCCCATCTTCCAGCACCTGTTTGCCAACAGTTTCTTTCAGCGCACCGTTAGAGACAGCTTCCAGCACAAGATAAGCCCCCGTGCCATCTACCTTGAGTTTCACGCCGTAATATTTGTCGGAAGCAGTGGTATTGCTGGCTTGATACACATACCTGCCGTTGTCGGCCGCGGTGTAAGCTTCTTTTTTATACAGGAAATTGATGGTGGAAGACGACTGCGGGAGAATATTCCCCGAAAAGTTGAGCTGACCGCCTGCATCCACCTTTACCACTTGATTTCGTTCGGCATCGCTTTGCAACGAAAACCCCGATCCGGACAAATTGATACGCCTGCCTTCCTCGTCCAAATTTCCATCGAAATGAAACGCGATGGGCGTGTCCGACACCGGATCCGTCACCGTTTGGCCTTTGTAGAGCTGTGCTACCTGGCTGTCAGAAAGAGGATAATGGTAGATGTTGACATCGTCTATCGATCCCGACATGGGATAATCTCCACGGTTGGGATTCATCCCGAAATACAACTTGGTGGGGTGCTGCACCGAAAGCGATCCGAAAATATTTTTCTGGGAAACCAATGTCCCGTCCAAATAATAACGCCAGTCGGTTTTACTAATCACCACCACGATGTGGTGCCACGAGCCGTTGGCCAAGATCAGAGGGCCGGTCATGCCAACCCATATACCTTGCAGGAACGAACGGGTGTCGCACACCAATCCGCTCTTGGTGTTGTCGAAGCCATACACCGGCATCAAATAGATGTTGCTGCCATCGGAAGGGTTGTGAAACTCGAATATCTGCTTCCACGACCCATCGCTGTCGCCTGCGCTACGCTTGAACCAAAAAGACAACGACAGGGTGTCGCCAACAATGGGGGCAGGCATCACCGCATACCCCCTGGTTGACTTATCAAAAGAAAGCACTTTTCCCCTGACCGCATCGGTTGTTATACTCGCCCCGTTGTTTAGCGTAAGGCTTGTATTTGCCTGCTTATCGGCCGTTCCTTGCTCAAAATCGAAGGAAGCATACAATTTATAGCTCCCGTAATTTTGCGCCAGGAGGCACAATGGCACGAGCAAGGCAAGCAGTACGAACGTTCTTTTGATGTGATTCATTCTTTTGTTTTTTGTTACTTCACAGTCACCGTGTAATAGCTCTCGTAGTGATAGACGTAGCCATTGCTGCCCGGAACGGAATAGCTGACCACGTAGCTGACGGGCGAAGAAAAGTTGACGGCGGATGTGCCCGAAACTTGAGCCACGTCGTTCACTTTCACCGATACTGTTTTGGTGCTTGTTATCAGGTTCTCATCATTGTTCATGACCTTGAATTGCGGCACCAGCGAGGTGGGGTCAGTGTCATCCGGCAAATCCACCACGATGTTGAATTTGTTGAAAGCCGTGATGTCGCGAGTGCGA
>MKRS01000460.1 GCA_001897035.1 Bacteroidales bacterium 45-6 | reverse complement strand
AAACTATTTTTTGTTTGAAGCAGCAGTATTTCGTTTTCCCACAAGCAGTTTGCTGGCAAAGAACAAGTATATCAAGCCGATGCCAAGGCAAATGACGCCAACTGGCGCAAATGAGAAGAACGAGAGCGGCTCTCCCCCAGACCTCACCAATACGTCTTGTATCACCAAGTTGGGCGGTGTGCTAATCAGCGTGAACAGCCCCAAGCTGCTTGCAAATGCCAACGGCATGAGATAGCGGCTGGGATTGACATTGGCATTGGCCGCCAAGCTCACCACGATAGGCATCATCACCGCCACCGTGCCCGTGTTGCTCACAAATGCACCGATGGTGGCCGTAGAAAGCATCACCAGGACAAACAGCTTGTTTTCACTATTTCCCGCCAACTGCAAGATCCGGCTACTTATCATTTTGGCCAGACCCGTGCGGAAAATCCCGGCCCCGACGACAAACAAGCCCACCATCATAATCACAACCGAATTCGAAAACCCGGCCAAAGCCTCGGTTGGAGTTAGAATGCCAAACAGCATCAGCAATAAAAGCGCACACAAAGCAACCAAGTCGGAACGGACTTTTCCTTGCATGAAGAAGATGGAAGCAACAATCAAAATGGCAAGTGTGATGTATAACATAGGGAAAATATTGCGTTAGAATAGCCACGGGAAGGCGAGTGACTTAAAATTTTACATTTAAACTTTTCAATTTTTGTAAAAATAGCACTTTTAAGCTTACAAAGCCAGTTTTTAACCCCATTTTTATTTTCCAGCCAGAGAAGCCAATCCCCCGAAGGAGTTTGGCAAGTATTTTGTAGTAAAGAAATAGAATTTTCCTGAATATTTTCTTTCAGGAGTTTTTCTTATTGTATTTTCTTTTGATAATAAACAGATTAGATAAAACCAGAGACGTTATGAGCAAAGAACCCAAGAGCCAAGACTTGAACGAAGACCAGGTGCTGAATGACACGAATACGGCAGAAAATGAAACTGTGGCAGAAAACGAAGCTGCGGAGAGTGACAATGTGTCCGATGAAAACAAAGATGCTACTCCGGAGGCAGAAAACTGGGAACAAAAGTTCAACGAACTAAATGACAACTACTTGCGCCTTCATGCAGATTTCGACAATTACAGAAAACGCACATTGAAGGAAAAAAGCGACTTGTTGCGTTCGGGCAGCGAACGAGTTATCTCGGGAATCTTGCCAGTGGTGGACGATTTTGAAAGGGCCATCACCAACCTGCAATCGGCAGAAGACATCAACGCCCTCAAAGAAGGAATCGACCTGATATACAACAAATTTCTGTCATTTCTCGAAAAGAACGGGGTGAAGGCGATGGAAACAAACGGTTTGCCATTCGATGCCGACCAGCACGAAGCCTTGACCATGATTCCCGCACCAAGCGACGAACTGAAAAACAAAATCATCGACACCGTAGTGAAAGGATACACGCTGGACGGGAAGGTGATGCGTTTCCCTAAAGTAGTTGTAGCACAATAAATTAAATCTTAGAAAATGGCAACAAAAAGAGACTACTACGAGGTGCTGGAAGTATCGAAAACAGCATCGGCCGACGAAATAAAAAAAGCCTACCGCAAAAAAGCGATCCAATACCATCCCGACAAAAATCCGGGAGACAAAGCTGCGGAAGAGAATTTCAAAGAAGCGGCTGAAGCCTACGAAGTGTTGAGCGACGAGCAAAAACGAGCTCAATACGACCGTTTCGGACACAACGCACCCGGGGGATTTGGAGGAGGCGGAGGCGGAGGTTTCTCCATGGACGACATCTTCTCGCAATTCGGAGACATCTTCGGAGGCCATTTTGGCGGATTCGGAGGCTTTGGCGGCTCTTCTTCGGGCGGCAGACGCACACGCAGAGGTTCCGACCTGCGCGTGAAAGTGAAACTCACACTCAAGGAAGTGGCCCAAGGCGTTGAAAAGAAAATCAAAGTCAACAAATATGTTTCGTGCTCCCATTGCAAGGGCACAGGTGCTGAAAACGGCACGGCATACACCACCTGCAACACCTGCCACGGCAGCGGAACCGTAAACCGGGTGGCCAACACCATTTTCGGGCAAATGCAAACGCAAACCACCTGCCCCACTTGTCAGGGGGAAGGCACGTCCATTACAAAAAAATGTCCGCACTGCGCCGGTGAAGGCATCGTGCGCGAGGACGAAGTGATCAGCATCCGCATTCCAGCCGGAGTGGCCGAAGGAATGCAGCTTTCGATGAGCGGAAAGGGAAATGCAGCCCGGCGCGGTGGCGTGAACGGCGACTTGCTCATCTTGGTGGAAGAGGAAAAGCATCCGGAACTGATCCGCGATGAAAACGACCTGATATACAACCTGCTTCTGTCCTTCCCACAAGCAGCCATGGGTAGCACCGTGGACATACCCACCGTGGACGGAAAAGCCAAAGTGAAGATAGAGCCAGGCACGCAGCCAGGGAAAGTGCTTCGCCTGCGCAGCAAGGGCTTGCCGTCCGTGAACGGCTACGGGACAGGCGATTTGCTGATAAACATCAGCGTGTATGTACCGGAAAAGCTCAGCGAATCCGAAAAAAGCATCATCAACGGATTGGAAAACTCCCCGAATTTTGAACCATCAAAATCCATCAAGGAGAAAATATTCCGGCATTTCAAGCAGATGTTTGAGTAAAATATAGTAGCTGTTAGCCGATAGCCATTAGCTGTTAGCTAAGTCTATCAGCTATCAGCTCACTACCCTACGGCAGCAAATCATCTTATTCGTGTGATTTTTCCACAAATAGTTTGATCTAATCTCAAAAAAATCATATATTTGTGAAAACCACAAACTAAAACCTTTTGTATTATGTCAGTAAACAAAGTAATTTTGATCGGAAACGTAGGCAAAGATCCCGAAATCCGATATTTTGACAACGGGGCAGCTGTTGTGAATTTCCCCCTGGCAACCACCGAGAGAGGCTACACAGCCGCCAACGGCACGCAAGTTCCCGACAGAACCGAGTGGCACAACATCGTCTTGTGGCGAGGATTGGCCAAAGTGGCAGAACAATATGTGAAAAAAGGGACACAGCTATATATCGAAGGAAAAATACGCTCGCGCAACTACGACGACCAGCAAGGCATCAAACGCTATGTGTATGAGATCTATGCCGACAGCATGGAGCTTTTGGGCAAGCGTTCGGCAGAAGAAGGCCCCGGCGCTTCGTATGCCAGCCAACCGCAACACGCACCGTCAGCACAGCCGCAAGCGAGTACACCTGCAAACCCGGCCGCCACGGATGCTTCGTCGGACGATGATTTGCCGTTCTAAAAGTAAACAAGTGGACAGGTGAACGAGTTACCAAGACTACAAGGTCACCTGGTCACTTGGTCACAGTAAAAAATTGCCTTCTTTGCAGATCATGTAATTTTTTCCAAATTGGAAACAGATTCTATACCTCCAATGCTCTTCGACAGTCTCTTTCTGGAAGGGACTGTCGATGTCTTAATCAGCTTGCTGATTGTGCTTTGCTTGTTTCTTTCAGGCTTCGCCTCCTATTGCAAATCCACACTGGCACTCGTGAATGGGGAAAACCTGCAAAACTCAAAATACTCGTTGAGTGCCCATGGCAAGCTACTCATTTCCCTTTTGCAGCACCCCCAACGGTTGCTGTTCGTGCTTGTCACCTCCAAATTCATATCGAGCGCTGCCGCCCTGGTTCTGTTCCTCTACCTTATTTTGCCTTCCTGTATGCAGGGCGTATTCACTTTCCCGATATTGGCCCTGGTTGCGTTATTTGCAACGACTTTGCTTTTTGTTGTCAACGAAACAATCCCCCAGCGGTTGGCCACGCACGAAATACGCCAGGCCGTGAAACTCTCAAGATTCATCCCCCTGTTCAGTTTTCTTTCGAAGCCGATAGTTTCCATGTTCGAGCTATTTTTTGAAACCCGGCAAAAGCTATTGCCCAACAAAAAGCAGGAACTCTCAATCGATGAACTTTCCAAATCGATGGACTTGACCAAGGAAGAAATCAGCGAGGGAAAAGACTTGTTGGAAGGATTGATAAACTTCAACGACAAATCGGCGGTAGAGATCATGACCCCTCGGGAAGACATGGCCTGCCTTGACGTGACCGTGTCGCTTGCCGAAATTACCCAATACGTGGTGGAAATGCACTATTCCCGCATCCCGATCTACGACAAAACGGAAGACAATATCCGGGGAATACTGTACGTGAAAGACCTGCTGCCTGTGCTGGAAAAGAGTGCAGATTATCGTTGGCAGCAACTGATACGTCCGGCCTACTTTGTCCCCGAAACGAAAAAGATTGATGCCCTGCTCAAGGAATTCCGGAGCAACAAGATTCATCTGGCCATCGTGGTGGACGAATTCGGAGGCACTTCGGGATTAGTGACCATGGAAGACATCCTTGAAGAAATTGTAGGCGAGATCTCCGACGAATATGACGAAGAGCGCAAATCGTATGTGCAATTGTCCGATGGCTCCCTCATTTTCGAAGGCAAAACGCTACTGACCGATTTTTTCAGGGCAGTGGAGGCCGACGAATCCGAATTCGAGGAACTCACCGGGGAGGTGGATACTCTCGCAGGGCTGATACTTGAGCTGAAAGGCGATTTTCCGAGGCGACAAGAAGTCGTCACCTTCAGAAACTACCGTTTCCAGGTGCTGGAGATGAGCAAAAGGAGGATCGTGAAGGTGAAGTTCACCATCCTGGACACAACAAGCGAAGCAGAATGACAACGAGAACCTTATTCACAGCCTTTTTGCTGTCGGCAGTTTGCTTTTCCTGCAAGAAAGAGTATTCTCCCAAACCATCGGCATACTACCGGATCGACGAGCCGCAAGAAACATTTATCCCTTATGAAACCAGGGAAATATCCTTCGAACTATCTTCCAAAGCCATCGTCCACTCCGAGAAGAAAGGCAACGAAACTTGGATCACCATCCGCTACCCGCAATACCATGCGTATTTGTATTGCACCTACCTGCCCATCTCGAAAGGAAGCTTGCGACCCGCAATAGACGACAGCTACCGGATGGCCTTCTCACATACGGTGAAGGCAAACGGTATTATGCAACAAGTGTTGCAAATTCCCACTCAAAAAACGGGCGGCATCCTCTATCAGATCGGCGGCAATGTGGCCACCCCAAGGCAATTTTTCCTGACAGACAGTATTTCCCATTTCTTCCGCGCCTCGCTCTATTTCGATGGCAAGGCAAATGCCGATTCCTTGACGCCTGTCGTGAAATACATGGACAAGAACATCCAGAAGCTCGCCTCCTCGCTGAAGTGGAGGGACTAAGCCCCAGCTGCTCCCACACGACAAGGAAACATCAAGACCTGCAAAAGAAACTTCTCCACAGTGCCACCAGAGAAAGCACCACCGCTATTTAGACCTGTTCTAAAGTTGATAATTATGGGTGATCTTCAAGTCGTTTTTTCTTAAAAAAGCTGTCTTTTTAAAGCCCATTTTTTAGTTCATTTCAAAGTAAAACCCTAAATTTGCAGTATCAATATTAATGTAAAACAACTTCTACGTGAAGGCATTCTTTCCCCCTGCATTTTGAGTGAAAGGATCCGTTCACCCGAAGAAAAAAACTCATTATGGGAAGAGAAATAAAATTGAGTCTCGTTTACCGGGACATGTGGCAATCGTCTGGTAAATACCAGCCACGCGTGGATCAACTGACAAGAATAGCCCCTGTCATCATCGACATGGGATGTTTTGCCCGCGTGGAAACCAATGGAGGAGCATTTGAACAGGTCAACCTTCTTTATGGAGAAAACCCCAACAAGGCGGTTCGCGAATGGACAGCCCCGTTCAACAAGGTGGGCATACAAACCCACATGCTGGAACGCGGATTAAATGCCTTGAGAATGTACCCCGTGCCTGCCGATGTGCGCCAATTGATGTTTAAGGTGAAATGTGCACAAGGGACAAATATTTCCCGTTCGTTCGACGGACTGAACGATGCCCGCAACTTGGAATTATCCATCAAATATGCCAAAGAGGCCGGAATGATCTCGCAAGGAGCCTTGTGTATCACCAACTCACCCATCCATACGGTGGATTACTACCTGAACTATGCCGACCAATTGGTGAACTACGGCACGCAAGAATTCTGCTTGAAAGACATGGCCGGAGTGGGCCGTCCCGCATTCCTCGGAAGACTGACAAAGGCCTTGAAAGACAGGCATCCGAATATCCCTATCCAATATCACGGGCACACAGGGCCTGGGTTCTCAGTGGCTTCCATGCTGGAAGTTGCACGCGCTGGAGCCGACTATCTGGACACTGCCATTGACCCGCTTTCGTGGGGAATGGTGCACCCGGATGTCATCACCATCCAGTCGATGCTCAAAGAAGCCGGATTCCAAGTAGCCGACATCAACATGAATGCCTACATGGAAGCTCGCGCATTGACTCAAGAATTCATCGACGACTTCCTGGGCTATTTCATCGACCCCTCCAACAAGCAGATGAACTCACTGCTGGTAGGCTCTGGCCTTCCCGGCGGAATGATGGGGTCTATGATGGCCGACTTGCGCACCATGCACCCTGCCATCAACATGGCTTTAAGGAACAATGGCAAATCGGAACTTTCGTTGAACGAACTGGTGGTGCAACTGTTCCAAGAAGTGGAATATGTGTGGCCTAAGCTGGGTTATCCTCCTTTGGTGACTCCATTCAGCCAATACGTGAAAAATATCGCCTTGATGAACATCTTCTCGATGGCACAAGGACAAGCTCGCTTCTCCAACATCGACAAAGATGCCTGGGGTATGATTTTGGGCAAATCGGGTAAACTTCCTGGCAAATTGGACGAAGAAATCGTGGAATTGGCCAGATCCAAAGGCCTTGAATTCTACACTGGCAATCCCCAGGATGAATTGGAAAATGCTTTGGACGGCTACCGCAAGGAAATGGACGAAAACGGCTGGGAATACGGCGAAGACGACGAAGAATTGTTCGAATTGGCTATGCACGACCGCCAGTACCGCGATTACAAATCGGGATTGGCTAAGGAACGTTTCGAAAAAGACCTCGAAGCGGCAAAGGCAAAAGCTGGAGCTCCCATCGTCATCACCCGCGAAGTGATCGAAGTGCCTCGCTTCGATGCAGAAGCCATTCAAGCCAAATACCCGGATGCAAAACCGGTGCAGGCAACTGTGAGCGGTCAGCTGATATGGCAAATCGACAGAGACGACGTATCTTCGGCGCCGGTTGTTGGCACGGAAGTGAAAGAAGGCGATGTGATCTGCTTCATCCAGACTTATTACGGAATCGAAGAAGTGAAAGCACTGGCTTCGGGCAAAATTGCTCAAATAGAAGTGAAGCAAGGCGGACGCGTGGTGAAAAACCAAGTGCTGGCCTATATCAACTAAGCCAAAACGGATCAAGTTCCTTTTCCTTCAGGAGCTGAACAAATATCCTAAAACACGAAAGGGGCAGCCTCATCATTGTATGGTGGACTGCCTCTTTCTTTACAACAAACCTAAGCAGATCTTTACATCTTTTGCTTCATGTCCGACTCTTTTTTCATGTCGGTGGACGGCTTTGCCATCATGTCGTCTTTCGATTTCATCGGCTGGGAAGGCTTCTTTTCCATCTTGCGCTTCATCTTTTTTGACTTGCATTTGTCCATTTTAGAATCGGACTTCATCATCGGCTTGGCTTCCCCTGCCATTTTGGAGGGAGCCTTCACTTCTACCAAGTCCATTCCGCAGGCACATTTACCGGGCTTATCGCTGATCTTATCGGCGTGATGTGGGCAAGCGTACTGTTTGGGAGCCATGGTTTTGGAAGTCATGGCGGTCTGCGCATTCAAATTGTTGTTTAGCGGGTTCATAAAACACGCAGCAGCCAGCAAGGCGGCGGATAAGAAATGAGTTGTTTTCATAAAATTATTTTCTTTAGTTGATAAATTAAATAACTGAATTTAAAATATTTAATAGTTTAACACGTCAAAACCT
>MKRS01000459.1 GCA_001897035.1 Bacteroidales bacterium 45-6 | reverse complement strand
ATGGACATGTTTTCTACTTTCACTTTGTTGTTGGCTTCGTATTTCTCGATATATTCGGCTGAGTCTTTCAGCGCAGCATAATTGGCTTTGTAGCCGTATGCAGGCTGCATCTTGAAATAGCTTGCGCTTTTCACCTTCACTGTACCATCTTCCGATAGGTGGGCGATGTTCACGGTGGTAGTTTGGTTTTTTGCAGACTTGGACAGGTCGATAAAGTCATTATTTCTTCCGCTCGGGTCGAATGTCCTTCCCCTGTCCACCAGCAAGTCCGTAGGAAGCATATCCACTCCGCCGTATTTTGCAGAACCGTCCATGAAGTGCATCGTTGTGTCGGAAAGCTGGGCGGCAACGATGAAGGTGCTGATTTTGTCGAACGAGGCCACCGACAACGGTAACCGTCCTTGCGAACGTCTTCTGATTAATACGGGGAATGCCTTGATCCCGACTTGGTTGAGGGCGCTTATCAAGGCGCCGTTGATTTGGGCGTTGTTTCCCAATCCGGTTTTGAATGCATCTGACGGGTTGTCGGTGAATGCGTATTTGCCGTCCCATCCGATTTTGCTTTTGATGAGTCCGTAAACTGCCGCCAGCTTCTCGCGTTCATCGGCTATGGATGCGATTTGCTTCAGTTCGTCTTTGTAGGGGACTGTTCGTTGCGTGTTTTTCACAAAATCGGTTTCTTCCTTGATTGTCTTCTCTACGGAATTCCAGTCGTGATTGTACGACTTGGTGTATTGACCCGGTATATTTGTACCCGCGAGTTCGAAGCGCACAGCCGAGAGGAAATCAGAAACTTGCCAGACGTAGTTGTCCCCGATCAACGCCGGGATGTTTTCGACTTTGAACAAATAGTCCTTCGATGTGAAGTTCACGATGTGTGCACCTCCTTCATAGAAAAAGGAGAGAGTCTGGTTCTCGTCTTTTTCCGTCGTAGTGATGTGTTCGTATCCTTTCGCTTCCCGCTTGAAGATGAAGAATTCGGGAATTCTTACTTCATATTTTGACTGTTGCACGGGGATGTCTCGCTGGAATGTCCAACCGTCCACGTTGTAATAGAATGGGGAACTGAGAGTATATTTGTATTCGATCACCGAGCCTTCTTTCGCTCCGGGAATGGCGAGCTTGGTGAGGTAGAGCCGATCGCTGACTTTTTCCTCGAAGATGTTCGCTTTCTCCAATTTTACTTTGGTCGTCTTTCCGTTTTCCAGGTTGTAGCTATAGGCCTCTATTCCGTTCACGGTTTCTTCCACTCTCCCTTTTCTGTAGGTCGGGATAGAGATGGTGGCTTTTTCAGCCCCTTCCGGCTTGAGGATTTTTATACGGCATTTCACTTCCGTCTTCACCGTGAAGCCTACATTGTCGTTGTACACGAAATCAGAGAATCCCTCTTCGTAGAGTACCACGGCACGTGCCGACGAGTCTTGCGGATAGATCTTCATTTCTAACTCGCTGCTCTCTATTTTTCCGTATTTATACTGGGATTGTGCTTCAGTTTTTGTGCTCGCTATAAAAAGGAACGATAATAAGATAGGAACAATGTATGCTTTCATAAAGATTTGTAATTGTTGTTGATATTTGATCTTTTTTATTATCTAAAAATAATGTAATTTTTTAAAATATACTCTTTCTCTCTGTAATTTTTTTTATAATTTGAATGGTCTCTTTGGACTGAAGCATAGCGAATGAACCGATTCTTCTATTCTGTGTTATATGAGAGAAGGCATTTTTGCTTCCGAAAAAAGACGCAAATGACAATATCATCCAGGCTCTCGTTAAATCTCAAGTATTTGTTGACATATTCAGGTTTCGGGTTTTAAGTTTGTTATAGAAGGGAATTTATTTGCTTGGCGTGACAATATCGAAAATGCTTTACCGTTAAAAAGTGTAGCCTAAACATTATATAAATATTAAATGACAACAATATCTCTACCTACCGACGTATCCATCATAACTACCTATCGCTGTCAGATGCGATGCAAAATGTGTAATATCTGGAAATATCCCACCGATGAATTCAAGGAGATCACGGCCAAAGACTTGGAAATTTTGCCCAAGCTCAAGTTTGTCAATGTGACAGGGGGCGAACCCTTCCAGCGCCGCGATTTGGAGGATATCATCGCTGTTTCGTTCGAGAAAGCTCCCCGCGTGGTGATCTCCACCTCCGGTTGGCACTACGAGAGAATCATAGCCTTGGCCAAAAAATTCCCCAATATTGGAATTCGTGTGAGCATTGAAGGGCTTTCGCAGCTCAACGACGACTTGCGGGGAAAAGAGGGCGGATTCGATCATGGCTTGAAGCTCTTACTCAAATTGCGGGAGATGGGAGTGAGCGATATTGGATTTGGAATCACCGTCTCCAACCGGAATTCTAACGACATGCTTTGGCTCTACCGCTTGGCCAAGGAACTCAAACTGGAGTTTGCGACGGCCTCTTTCCACAATTCATATTATTTCCACAAGGAAGATAATATTGTGACCGAAAAAGACGTGGTCACTCAGGATTTCCAGACCCTCATCGGATCTCTTCTGAAGGAAAATAGTCCCAAAAGCTGGTTCCGGGCATTTTTCAACCTCGGGCTGATAAATTACATACAGGGCGGACGCCGTATGTTGCCCTGCGAGGCTGGTACGGCGAATTTTTTCATTGAGCCGTATGGCGACGTTTATCCCTGCAACGGCCTCGAAGACCGAATCTGGAAAGAAAGCATGGGCAATATTCGAGATTTTTCTACGTTTGAAGAATTATGGTTCAGCCAACAAGCTGAAAAAGTGAGAGGCCTGGTTCGGGAATGTCCCAAGAACTGCTGGATGGTGGGAACGGCTGCCCCTGTGATGAAAAAATATATCCGTCATCCCTTGGAATGGGTGGTGCGGAACAAAATCAAAAGTATCCTGGGAAAAGAAATCAGTTTCGACGACATTCCTTGGTTTGATGTAGGGCAAGATCCCCGCCAAGGAGATTTGGATTTCGCCCGAATGAAACCCTTCACGGATACCAAGGGAGCGAAACCTGATCCATCCTTGGCATTAATAGAAGAATAAAGATGGAAAAACATAAAGTATTGGACATAAGGCTACTCTCTGAGACGGCTTATGTGGTGAGATTTGAACGGGACGGCTTGCAATTCGTTCCCGGACAACATGTTTACGTTGGACTTCCTGGGGATGAAAACCGCCCCTACTCTGTTTACAGCGGAGAGAATGAAGATTTTGTCGAAATATTGGTGAAAGAAATCAATAAGGGCAATGTGTCCCGGAAACTCAAAAAGTTAGAACAGGATTCCTTCGTGGAGGTGGATGACGCGCAAGGCCATTTTTCCATCAAGGAACGGCTGGGCGAGAAGCTCTACTTTGTGGCCACAGGCACGGGTATCGCCCCGTTTCATTCGTTCGTAAAATCGTATCCTGGCATCGAATATACGCTTATCCACGGTGTTGCTTATGCAGAGGAAGGCTATGGCAAAGAGGAATACGGCAGCTCCCGCTACGTGCTTTGCACCTCACGTGGCAGTGGAGGTAATTTTGACGGTCGTGTCACTGAATATGTGAAGGGGGTGGATTTGGATAAAAATTCGTATTTCCTCTTGTGTGGAAATTCGGCCATGGTGGACGACGTTTATGACATCCTTCTCGATAAAGGAGTCGCGAGAGAACGGATCCGTACCGAGATATATTTTTGACATAGGATGATGAAAATAGTTGTCATTGGTACGCGCGGAATTCCCAATATTTTAGGTGGCGTTGAAACTCGTTGTCAGGAATTGTATCCTCGTTTGGTCAAACTGGGATGCGATGTGACCATTATTCGGCGTAAACCTTATTTCAACCAGAAAGAGGCCATCAAAGAGTATAAGGGGGTGAAGCTGCGTGACCTGTATGCTGTCAGATCCAAGAACTTGGAGGCCATCTTGCATACCTTCATGGCTGTGTTTGTGGCAAGGCGGATGAAGCCTGATATCCTTCACATTCACGCTGTGGGCCCTGCCTTGCTTGCTCCTATAGCTCGTTTTTTAGGGATGAAAGTGGTAGTGACCCATCACGGACCCGACTACGACCGCGAAAAATGGGGCGTAGTTGCGAAATTGGCTTTGCGGCTTGGAGAAAAGGCTGCCACCACTTATGCCAATAAAGTGATCGTCATTTCCAACGTTATACAGGAAAGCCTGCGCGAAAAATATGGCTGCGCTAATAGTGCCTTGATCTACAATGGTGTGCCTGTCATTTCAAACAACAAAAGCAAGAAATCGTACATCACCAGCTTGGGGTTGGAGCCAGGGAAGTATATCTTGGCCATGGGGCGTTTTGTACCCGAGAAACGGTTCGATATGCTGATCGAAGCTTTCAACCAAATCGAAAATAAAGACATCAAGCTTGTTATTGCCGGCGATGCCGACCACGAAACTCATTATTCGGCAAACTTGAAGTCGCTGGCGAAGGAAAGCCGGGTGGTGCTGACCGGATTTATTTCTGGCGAGCCGTTGCGTGAAGTATTGACTCATGCCCGGCTGTTCGTCCTCCCTTCCACCCACGAAGGATTGCCTATCGCTTTGCTCGAAGCTATGAATTTTGACCTCGATGTGCTTGCAAGCGACATTTTGGCCAACAAGGCTGTTACCGCACTGCCCCAGGAATCGTTTTTCAAGTCAGGTGACCTAGAGTCTTTGAAGCGGGGTTTGCTCGAAAAATTAGCAAAGGAATACATTCCCATCAAATACGATCTGACAGAGTACGATTGGGACAAGATAGCACTGCAGGTGAGAGATGTCTATGTAGAGATTTTGGGCCGCAGTAGATAGGAATCCCCTTATTCTAACGACCGGATGCTGCCTCTCCACGAGCATCCCAAGCAGTAGAGCGTGTCGAGGTCAAAGCCTTCGAGCGACTCTTCGGGATGCACCAATTCTATTTCTCCATTTTCCGAAACGGTAACGACCCGTATCTCCCCAGCTTCATTTTTCACAGAAAAACGCCGGATGTGACATTGTGGGCAGAGTTTGTTTTTTGCCATGGTTATCCTTTGATTTTTAAAACACAGTCTTCAATACTAAGAAGCTCTTGCTGGCCGCTTCCCATATCCTTCAAGGTCACTTTCTGCAAGTTGAGTTCGTCTTCGCCTACAATGGCTACAAACGGGATACGTTTGGCGTCGGCATACGACATCTGCTTTTTCATCTTGGCCGGTTCCGGGAATATTTCGGTTCGGATTCCCGCCTGCCGAAACTGATCCGCCGCCGGTAATATGAAGTTTTCTTCCTTCTCTCCAAAATTGACAAACAGCACTTGGGTGCTTTGCGTGGAATCTTTCGGATAAAGGTCAAGTTGGTTCAGCACGTCGAAGATGCGGTCGGCTCCGAAGGAAATCCCTACTCCCGAAACGCCGGGAAGACCGAATATTCCGGTCAGGTTGTCGTAGCGCCCACCGCCTGTGATGCTTCCCATTTGCACGTTCAACGCCTTCACCTCGAAAATGGCTCCTGTGTAGTAATTCAATCCGCGCGCCAAAGTCAGGTCAAGATCTAATGCAGCTTTTATGGATAGCAAATCTGTTTTGTTGAGGATAAATTCAAGCTCTTCCACCCCCTTTAGCCCGGTTTCGGAAGCTGCCAGCACTTGTTTGAGTGTCGTTATCTTTTCCCGGTTGGTTCCGCTCAGCAGGATGATGGGCTGCAACTGCCGGATGGCTTGTTCGTCGATACCTTTGGAGGCCAGTTCCTCGTTCACTTTCTCCAATCCGATCTTGTCTAATTTGTCGATTGCGACCGTGATGTCCACGATTTTATCGGCTTGGCCAATGATTTCGGCGATCCCACTCAGTATATTCCGGTTGTTCATCTTGATGGCTACGGGGAAGCCAAAACGGCGGAACACTTCGTCCATGATGCGGATCAGTTCCACTTCGTTGATAAGCGAATCTGAACCCACGATGTCGGCATCACACTGGAAAAACTCCCGGTAGCGTCCTTTCTGCGGACGGTCGGCGCGCCAGACTGGCTGTATCTGGTAACGCTTGAATGGGAAGGTGATTTCGTTGCGGTGCATCACCACGTAGCGGGCGAAAGGCACGGTGAGGTCGTAGCGGAGGCCTTTTTCGGAAGCTTTTGCGGCAAATTTCAGCGGGTTCTTTTCCGACAATTCTTCGGGTGTGAAATCGGAAAGGAAATCTCCCGAGTTCAATATTTTAAACAGCAGCTTGTCGCCTTCCTCGCCGTATTTTCCCATCAGGGTAGAGAGGTTTTCCATGGCTGGAGTCTCGATCTGGCTGAATCCGTAGAGGTTATAAACGGAACGGATGGTGTCGAAAATGTAATTTCTCTTGGCCATTTCTTCGGGCGAAAAATCTCTGGTTCCTTTCGGGATGGATGGTTTCTGCATTTTTTAATCTTTTTGGTTTGCAAAGATAACTATTTGTGTAGAAACAGGAAAATAAGTATTAAGAATGATTTGCTATCGTATCGGGCTATTGTGCCCAACCGCTTGAGGCGGTTTTTCGCATGGTCGAAAATAAAATAGGAGGAAAACTATTTCATTTTCCTCCTAATCCATTAGTACTACAAACTTATTATTGCAAATATGGCTTCAAGTCTTCGAGCCAGTTTTTCAAACGTTCGTCCGTGAGGTCGTATTCGTTGTCCTCGTCGAGAGCAAGCCCGATGAATTTGCCATCTACCACCGCATCCGATTCGTCGAAGGTGTATCCGTCCGTGGAAACTGCACCCACGAATTCGGCCTTGCCTTTCAATGCCTTGTAGATGTAATACATCGCACCGGCAAAGCTTGTTGAGAAGGATGCACTGTCGCCCAAGGCAAAGAGGGCGATCTTCTTGCCCGTGAAGTCGAGCTTCTCGATCTTGGGAAGGATCACATCCCAATCATCCTGCAGGTCACCCACTCCAACGGTGGCTGTTCCAAAAAAGTAGAAATCAAAAGGTTTCAGATCTTCCACATTCACGTCTGCCACATCAAACAATTCGGCTCCTTCCACGAGGGTTTGGAGTTTTTCTGCAATTGTCTTTGTAACTCCGGTGGACGAACCATAAACTATCGCTATTTTGCTCATAATTTTATTTATTTTGTATATATGTTTAACTTAGTAGTTGTTTTATATTTCTATAACAGATGGCACGGCTTATTGTTTTTGGCAAATTCCTTTAGATAAGGAAAAATGAATGCAGTTTTTCTTGATCTGTTGTAATGCGTTTATTTTCAGCTAATATAGATGCGGTATATTGTGGATTAAAAAAATATAAACAATGTGGACATGACTGTGCCAATAGGATAATTTGTAGATGAGCCTAAGGGTCATATACCCAAATTATTGTGATGGTTATCAGGTGAAATTCAGGTTAGATGATTTACACCGAACTCGCATTTAATGCACAGTCGTTTAACTTAGGCCTCACTGGCTTGCCCAAGTTTCCCGGTCCAAATTCCGGTAGTTGATGGCTTCGGCGATATGTTGCGGAGCCACGTTGGGCGAATTGTCCAAGTCTGCAATTGTTCTCGACACTTTCAGGATTCGATCGTAGGCGCGCGCCGAGAGATTGAATTTGTCCATTGCCACCTTCAGCAGCTGAAGCCCGGCTTCATCGGGTGCTGCATATTTCCGGAGGAGACGAGTGCTCATCTGGGCGTTGCAATATACTCCTTCTACGTCGAGGAAGCGTTCTTCCTGTATTTTCCGGGCTTTTTCCACACGTTGGCGTATCTCGATGCTGTGCTCTGCGGCTTTGGTATCAGATATTTTTTCGAAAGGAACAGGTACTATCTCGATTTGGATGTCGATGCGGTCGAGCAATGGCCCGGAAATCCGGTTGAGGTATTTCTGCACGGCTCCCTGTGGGCAAACGCATTGCTTTTCGGGGTGGTTGTAATATCCGCAGGGACAAGGATTCATTGAGGCTACGAGCATGAAGCTGGCCGGATATTCGGCCGAGAACTTGGAGCGGGAAATGCAAATCTTCCG
>MKRS01000458.1 GCA_001897035.1 Bacteroidales bacterium 45-6 | reverse complement strand
ATTTCTGAAAGCAATTCACAACATATAATTGCTTTCTTTGGAAAACTGTTTTGTTGTTGATTATGTCAAAGATACAAATTTCTGAAAGCAATTCACAACGGTAAGTCTATCGGCCAGCTCAAAAAAGACGTTGTTGATTATGTCAAAGATACAAATTTCTGAAAGCAATTCACAACATACGTTGATAGTCTCGCCCTTATAAAATTGTTGTTGATTATGTCAAAGATACAAATTTCTGAAAGCAATTCACAACTATGGTCTAACAACTTAATGATAAATTACAGTTGTTGATTATGTCAAAGATACAAATTTCTGAAAGCAATTCACAACAGCAAAACAACAGTAACAATCGGCGGTGACGTTGTTGATTATGTCAAAGATACAAATTTCTGAAAGCAATTCACAACGGTTTGAAATTGAACCAATTGTGCATAATGGTTGTTGATTATGTCAAAGATACAAATTTCTGAAAGCAATTCACAACTGGAGCGGTTGAATAGCCGCACGGCAATCGGTTGTTGATTATGTCAAAGATACAAATTTCTGAAAGCAATTCACAACGCTTGTTGTTGATCAGTTGAGCGGTGCTGGTTGTTGATTATGTCAAAGATACAAATTTCTGAAAGCAATTCACAACTACCGTTTTCCTGCTTGATTGAAAAATATTGTTGTTGATTATGTCAAAGATACAAATTTCTGAAAGCAATTCACAACGGGCTGCCGTGTATCCCCAAACAGATTTGAGTTGTTGATTATGTCAAAGATACAAATTTCTGAAAGCAATTCACAACAGTCCTCACCTACATGTACGAAGCTTTTGAGTTGTTGATTATGTCAAAGATACAAATTTCTGAAAGCAATTCACAACTCACGAAGAAAGATCTTCTGCAAGGTGCTTGTTGTTGATTATGTCAAAGATACAAATTTCTGAAAGCAATTCACAACATATTTACTGATAGCCCGCCGTTCTGTTATGTTGTTGATTATGTCAAAGATACAAATTTCTGAAAGCAATTCACAACCAAAACGGCTTCGTATCAAGTACGAGGACTGTTGTTGATTATGTCAAAGATACAAATTTCTGAAAGCAATTCACAACTAGGTTTTTTTCTGTTTATTTTACATTTAGTTGTTGATTATGTCAAAGATACAAATTTCTGAAAGCAATTCACAACAGGAAGTAATTAATATCTTTTAGTTCTTCGGTTGTTGATTATGTCAAAGATACAAATTTCTGAAAGCAATTCACAACTAACTAATGTCGTCGATCTCTCTGTATTGAGTTGTTGATTATGTCAAAGATACAAATTTCTGAAAGCAATTCACAACTTATGTTTTTGACGGTTTAGGGTCGTTTCAGTTGTTGATTATGTCAAAGATACAAATTTCTGAAAGCAATTCACAACATAACTAATATAGTTGATCTTTCTGTATTGGTTGTTGATTATGTCAAAGATACAAATTTCTGAAAGCAATTCACAACTATAGATTTTCACACAAGCTTATCCAGCACGTTGTTGATTATGTCAAAGATACAAATTTCTGAAAGCAATTCACAACTACAAGGGTATTCCTATTGTAACTGTGGCTGTTGTTGATTATGTCAAAGATACAAATTTCTGAAAGCAATTCACAACGAGTAATCTATATCAATATAAATATCAGCCGTTGTTGATTATGTCAAAGATACAAATTTCTGAAAGCAATTCACAACAAGTGATTATCTTTAAATGCTAATCCGAAAGTTGTTGATTATGTCAAAGATACAAATTTCTGAAAGCAATTCACAACCTATGTTGCAGGTGGAAGAAATAAACCAAAGTTGTTGATTATGTCAAAGATACAAATTTCTGAAAGCAATTCACAACAATCGATTGATGATCCGGCCGGCACAATCAGTTGTTGATTATGTCAAAGATACAAATTTCTGAAAGCAATTCACAACATCGTCGAATTTTTTTCCATCCCATACCCGGTTGTTGATTATGTCAAAGATACAAATTTCTGAAAGCAATTCACAACTAAGATCCATACGATTAAATGGATCAACAGGTTGTTGATTATGTCAAAGATACAAATTTCTGAAAGCAATTCACAACAGAATTCATTTAATTAAATTTTTCCATTTGTTGTTGATTATGTCAAAGATACAAATTTCTGAAAGCAATTCACAACATGTGCAAGACTGGCTTAAACGTCTTCGTGTTGTTGATTATGTCAAAGATACAAATTTCTGAAAGCAATTCACAACCTTTTGTTTGCGCTTAAATCCATAATAAAGTTGTTGATTATGTCAAAGATACAAATTTCTGAAAGCAATTCACAACTTTGCCCTTGGCGATCCGGTAACGGTGAAGGTTGTTGATTATGTCAAAGATACAAATTTCTGAAAGCAATTCACAACGTTATCGTCCAACATTTGCCGGGACTTTGCGTTGTTGATTATGTCAAAGATACAAATTTCTGAAAGCAATTCACAACCAGAAAGAAAATGCCTTCTTTTGCATTGAGTTGTTGATTATGTCAAAGATACAAATTTCTGAAAGCAATATCCTATCTGTCAAAATAATCATTTATCAGCTCTGCGGCATATTTGTTCAGGAATTTATTTACGGCTTTGCTTTCCTGCTTTTCTAAACCGTTATATCTTCCCTGATAGCTCTTTAGAAAATCGGTCAGGACATCTTTATTATAAAGCCCTAACACTTTGCCTAAGTCTTTCTGCGGATTGACTTCGCCAATTTTACTGATTAAATTGTGCAGCCTGTTACGGGTGATTAGTTTAAAAACTTCCTCACACAGAAAATTTGCTTCTTCACTAAGTTCTTCGCCTTCACTGCTGAGCAAATCCTTCAGGCTGGTTTTGTTGATATAATTGTTGTTTTCAGCCCATTTTTCATTCTTGTTTTTGATAATAACACGAGAACCGTTTCTCATAAAAAGAGGTTGAGCCGGTCTGATCACCACTCCTTCGCATACATTTCCATCCAATTCGGGTAAGTTGTATTCATCCGGAATGGTTGTTTTGAAAGCGTTAGGATATGCCAAACATGCTGACAGGCTGCCTTTGAACAAAGTCTTCGCATAGACAAACTTGTGCTTCTCGAACAGTACATTTGCTGTTTCCGTATCCAGATACTTTTCATTGTTTATCATAATGTCGAAAGCATAGAACTCGTTGGACGGGCAGTAGTAGATACCACGCTGAACAAGTTTTGCTTTATCGTCTTTCGGAACGGCGAGGTGCGGATAGCCACCGCCAAAAATTTCTCCGAAAATAGTTACAGTATTGACATGAAACTGATTTACAAGATCAACGTACAATGCAAGAATCTTGTTTCTGTATTTTCCTAAGATAAGTTTTGAATTGTGAAAGTCTTCGCTATCGGAGATTAATTCGGTTCGTTTAGCCATGAGTATCTGTTGTCCATCAGTAATGAAACTCAAATTAGCCCCGCGAACTTTTTCCTGCACTAGGTATTCCTGTTTACCAAAGCCCTGTTCGATAATTGCAGTGAAAAAGTCGTCCTGATAGGAATTTTCTATCGAATTGTATTTTTTAAATTCCATAATTGTTCACCTATTTATATTCAGATAACTATTTTTCAAGTAAAATTCAACAGTATGCTTTCGATTTATGGAGTTGAAAGCACTACATGCAGGAAAGATACAAGGAACTACTTCTTTGCCATTTTGATTGATTATACCATAGTAGTTTTCAATTTCCACAACTGCATATCCATCATAAAAATAAGTTGAGCCACTATAGTTCCTAAGTGATATTACCATATTCTCTTGCAAATCGATAAAAAACCATTCACCATCTTGTTTCACTTTAGCTATTCCATTGCGAAAGGGCATAACCTTATCATATCGAAATGACACCACGACATCACCAGTTGCATTGATAAAACCACATTTACCAGTTGACCAGTTCCCGACTCTAACCACAGCTAACCCTTCGTGAAAATCCTTGACTCCAGAATATATAAGTGGTATAACCTCTTCTCCTAAAGTGTTTATGTAACCACAATTATATTGAGGATACACACCTGCTTTCACCTTGATTAATCCTTCTGAAAGCTTGCCCGTATATTCATATTTTTGCGCCAAAATAAGTTTCTATTCTTACTGCGCCGGCTTAATATACACAATCACTCCCACCTGGTTCTCAGTGTGTGCATCGGGTGTAATGCGGTTGATCCGCACCTCAAAAAGGGCGGCGTGGCCGAGTTCGAGAAATTTGCTGATTTCGTGGTTCGCTGTGCGGGGGATAAATCCAAGTTTTGCATCGCCGTAGTAAATGGCTACCGCATAGGGGTCAAACTTATTGTCTTCTTCCCGATTGAGAGTGAGTTCGGTACCGATTTTCAATTCATTGAAAACCTCGCAGCCTTCCCAATAGGAAAAACCCGCAATGTCAAAATTGATGTAGTGCCTTTTCTTTGTCTTCATACCGCCTGATATTAAAATGAAGGAACAAAGAAACGGGGAGTTTTTGACAACTTATGACAATGGGAATTTATTTTGAGCGTTTTTCAGGTGGTCGGCAATGTATTTCTGAAGTTCAGGCGATTCGATAATTTCAATATCATCCAGCAATCCCATTACAAAACGACCCACGCCATCGTAAGAACAAACTTCGGATTCAAATACCCATTCGTTATCGGATAATTTGTTGAGGTATTTTGAAGCCAAGGGAAATTCTTCCGATAGAAGATTCGCTGCACGCAAACCCAATCTGAGCTTCACGGGTTTGGTTTCCTTGCTGTTCATGCGGAACACGTCGATATAGCCGGATTGGTGTTGAGCTTCGTGTTGCCAGGCTTCGGGCAGTATGTCCACACTCCCAATTCTTGATATTTTGAAGAGTTTGTTTTGGTTTTCTTCGGGGCAATAGCACCACACCTGCACGTAATTGGTGGTAAACGCATAAGCCTCGACTACCCTGTCCCGAACATCGTTGCCGTGAGCCGAGGAATAGTTTTTCAACACAACCCTCTTTTTGTTCTCTATGGCTTGCACCAACTGTCCGACATTTCGCCCGTTTTTGCCACTGACAATGGTTTCGGCCAGAATGTTGTAGTCATAAACGGTGTAGAGCTTCTTCTTGAGGTTTTGTTTGAGTAGGTTGTTTTCGTCAATATTCTCAATAGCCGATTTGAGGATAAAGGCCTCTTCTTCGGTGAAATGAATCAGCTCGCTAATATCCTTGAAGTAGGGTGAAGATTTGTCGAGCTTTGGGCAATTGTTCGTCTTTTTAATGACAAATCCAGCATCCCGAAAAGTGTCGATGTAGCGATAAACAGAGCGAGACGAAATAGCCAGTTTGTCGGCAATTTCATCAACGGTTAATGAGTTATTGGCTGTGAGCATTTTCATTAACCGGAGTAAGCGTTCGAGTTTAGGTTGATCCATAATTATCATTTGAAGCGATTCATTTCTTAAAAAAATATGCCAACCGATTTATGTATTTTTCAACGATCAAATAATCTTTCCGGCAGAACCCCTTCGGTAATTCGGCTGAGAACTGCTGTTTGGATTCTTTGGAGCTATCCCTTGACATGAAAGCGAAAGGTGCAATTTACTCATATTCAATATTCAGAACATCCTGTTGTCACCTTTTTCACGATTTTATCCTCTCGATGTGCCGTCCCTAAAAGTATAATTTCCTATCTTTACATAGATAAATTCGATTCCTGATATAAGATTCAAATCGATCTCCATCTGTATGCCAAAATAGGGGGCCTGCGTTTGACGTAAGAGGCCTGACAAGAGAAGCGACAGACAAAAATAATGTTTTTAACAATATGCTATAATAAATTTATGATTAAAACAAATTCTTCCCTCAAAAGCAAGAACATAAATATGTTGGGCGAGATGCTGGGCGATATCATCCAGGAATCGATGGGTCATGAAATTTTTGACCGCCTGGAATCTATCCGCAGGATGTCGAAGGCTGCTCATTCTGGAGATGGCAAAGAGCATGGCAAATTGGTGGAGACGTTGCGGAATCTTAAGGACGGCGAAATCCTACCTGTGGTGAAAGCATTCAACCAATTCTTGAATCTGGCAAACACGGCCGAGCAATACGACAGCATTTCGACACATGGACGGGCTGCAGCGAATCCGATCGACTTTGGAAAAACTTACCAGAAACTCAAAACCGGGGGAATTTCAGAACAGCAGATACAAGAGGCTATTTCGGCTGTCTCCATCAACCTGGTGCTGACTGCGCATCCAACCGAGATCAACCGCCGCTCGCTCATCAACAAGTTGAACGAAGTGAACGCTTGCCTTCACGAACTCGATCACGACGATCTGGTGGATTACGAAAAGCAACAAATTCATAGACGGCTTAAACAGATAATTGCCCAATATTGGCACACGGACGAGATCCGCAAGAATCGACCGACACCTGTGGAGGAAGCGAAATGGGGTTACGACGTGATTGAAACGAGCCTTTGGGAGGCTGTCCCCGCCTTTATTCGGGAATTGGACGAGCAGATGCTGTCCACCTTTGGTTTTTCCTATCCGGTGTATGCACGGCCTATTCAGTTTACTACTTGGATGGGCAGCGACCGCGATGGGAATCCGAATGTGACCGCTTCGGTGACTTCGCAGATCTTACTGAAAAGCCGCCACCGGGCTGCATCGCTGTTTTTGAAAGATGTGCAAGTGCTTGTGACGGAGCTTTCTATGTCTCGCTGCACCCCCGAATTTAGAATACAGGTTGGTTCGGACACGCAAGAGCCTTATCGCGAATACCTTAAAACACTTCGTAAAAAGCTGCAACGGACCATCCAATACCTGGATGCCCGTTTGGCAGACAGACCAACCGATATTACCGACATAATCACCAAAACGGAAGAATTGTGGGACCCTCTCCTCGCCTGTTACCAATCGCTGATGGCTTCCGACATGTCGATCATTGCCAACGACCATTTATTGGACACGTTGCGCCGCGTGCGCTGTTTTGGAATCACGTTGGTGCAGATTGATATTCGTCAGGAAAGCACCCGCCACACAGAAGCGTTGTCCGAATTGACAAGGTATTTGGGATTGGGCGACTACGAAAGTTGGTCGGAGGACGAGAAGCAAGCCTTTTTGGTGCGGGAGCTGAATTCGAAAAGACCGTTGATTCCTAAAAATTGGAATCCCTCACCCGACACAAAGGAAGTTTTGGACACCTGCCAGGTTATAGCTGCGACACCTCATGAAGCCATTGCTGCCTACGTGATTTCGATGACGCGCACTCCTTCCGACATCTTGGCGGTTCATTTGTTGCTGAAAGAAGCAGGAACGCCCTATATATTGCCCGTTGCACCCTTGTTTGAGACATTGAACGACTTGAACAATGCCAAGAGCATCATGGAGCAATTGTTTTCCGTAAACTGGTACCGGGGAGTGACCGGCAACAAGCAAATGGTGATGATCGGTTATTCCGACTCTGCCAAAGATGCCGGCGCCATTGCTGCCGGATGGGCGCAGTACCGTGCCCAGGAAGCCCTGATTGATCTTTGCCAGAGGCAAGGAATCACCCTGACGCTGTTTCATGGTCGTGGAGGCACCATCGGCCGCGGCGGTGCGCCTGCACAAGCGGCCTTGTTTTCGCAGCCTCCAGGATCATTGAGAGGCGGACTTCGCGTGACGGAACAAGGGGAAATGATCCGTTTCAAATTGGGTTTGCCCAAAGTGGCTGTTTCCACCTTAAGCCATTACTTTGATGCTATACTCGAAGCAAACCTGTTGCCACCGCCTGTCCCGAAAGACGAATGGCGTGTGGTGATGGACAAACTTTCCGATATCTCTTGCCAAGAATATCAGGGAATAGTGAGGGGCAATCCCGACTTCATCCCTTACTTTTATCAGGCCACTCCCGAAGCAGAGTTGGCTAAACTTCCGCTTGGTTCGCGCCCGGCCAAACGTCGTCCAAACGGAGGGGTGGAGAGCCTGCGCGCCATTCCGTGGATTT
>MKRS01000457.1 GCA_001897035.1 Bacteroidales bacterium 45-6 | reverse complement strand
GTCCAGGTTTGGATCTGTGCGCTTGAGGATAATACTTCCTGATATCGCCGCCAGCTTGCCGGCATCAGGGTTCGTCACGGCCACGGAAGGCTTGATCCCATTCTTCTGGTTTGCAAGTTTCTTCCATGAAGCACCGGCTATTAAAACCACTGCTGCAGTATTACCGGACTTCGAAAATGAAGCGACTTCCGATTGTAAGATAAATTCGGCGGAAATAAAGCCGCCCATGTTGTCGAATGTGTCCATAAATTAAATGTAAATATTTGGTAATGACCAACATCCTTGAAATCTCCGAAAAATCTCCGAAATTTGGGACAAAAAGGGGGGAGTTGGTCGTAGTGATTTAACTTTATTTAATACCGTTTACCGCGTTAAATAGGCCCTCCGTTCCCTGTTCATTTCCCGGACATACCCCCTCCACCTGTAATAATTCTTGGCGAGGGATTCCGGATCAATTGACTTGACCTGGTACAAGGCTACAAAAAGGAAACAGGCATCCTTGATGCTGTCCCCATGGACGTGCTTGCGGTTGTCGATGAACTCATGCAGGTCGGCCCGGAAAAATTGGGTCGTTTTCTTGTTGAATAGCCTGGCACCCGCATCGCTTATATAATTATAGTGTTCCGGACGCTTGTTGCCTTCTTTTCGGAAGGGAACAACCATTTCAATATTTCCGCAGGCACCAGGGACGTGCCTTGGCCTTTTCATAGTCAGCGAATGGAGCAGATTGAACAAATAAACCTCACGGGGGATCTGCACGACAAGCCTATTTGCATCGTTTTCGTGAGGAACTCCCCACTTTCCAAGCAAATATTCCGCCAAATACGCATCAATTGTAAATCGTGTGGTGTGCATATTTTTAAATATAATTATCTATCTGTCAAAATTTTAAATGCAATTCAAGATACTTAATTTTGTTGGAACTGCCAAATAACTATTCCGATTTTTCCATGTCGCTTGGGGAAATGGGCACAAAATTTCGTGCAAAAGTTCTTTTTTCAAAAATAAGCAAAGTAATATATTGAATATCTTAGTTTTACAACCGTACTTTTTTTGTACAAAACGGGTATTATTTTAAATTTTTTGCACAATACCCCCAAAAATTGAACATTCGTGCAAAAAGTGCGGATTCGTGCAAAATTCGTGCGGTTGTATTTTTCTAAAAATCAAAATGTTGATGGTAAAAAAAACATCAGCGCACGAATGTACTTTTTTTTTCCTCATTTTTATATACCCTTATTTCTAAAATCAAATAAATAAAAAAAAAGAAGTATTTATATATGGCCCGTATCAAGTTTATCGATATGCCTGTATTCGTTTTTTCTCCGCACGGCTGCACAATTCCACTTTTATTCGTATCGAAGAAGGGGTGGAGGGGAATCCCCGGGAAGAGGAAATACATAAGTGGTGTTCGTACATAGGCACCGGCGGTCGGAGTCTCAGGCAAAGCCTTCGACACCTACGCCAGTGCCTATTCCCTCACGATAAAAAAAGCCGGCAATTAGCCGGCTGGTTAGTTACTCAAAGTAAGCTTCACAGATGAACTCGAACTCCGCCTGGAGCTTCCGTGTGCCAATGATTACCGCCATCCCGCGCGCGGCCATCTCGTAGAGCCGCTGCCTGGTAATCGGGCTATCCCGCAGGTTCACGTTGTCGGCTATCACAAAATAAGCCTCCTGCAGGTTTATGTCCGCAAGGGAAGGCGAGATTAGCTTTCCGGCATCGGATGCCGTGAGGGCAAATCGCCGCTCAGCGATAAGGCGTTTCAAGATCTTCTCCCGGATGGCAGGATCAGGATGCACGGCCACAGTTATTTTGTTTTGCTTCATCACGATTAGTTCTTGCATGGGTTTGTCTGTCCCATCGTGTAAGGTAAAGGATATTTCTCAATCATCTTTTTAATGATTGGGCGGATCTCTTCTTTATTCAACAGTTCATGCAACAAGGTTGCGCATGAATCCTGGCTTCCGGCAACAAAGGCCATTCCTTTTCCTGTATCCTTTTCGGCAACTATTGCAATGACAGATGCTGCCCCGGAATGGATAAACGGAATCACATCGGAGGAAAATCGCATCGTGACTCCAAGTATATTATCCTCTTTTTTCTCTGTCTCTTCGTTCAATAGCTCGACCATACGGCTAAAGGATATTTCTTCCTTACTAAATCTTTTGTAGAGGTCTTTTACAAATGCTTCTTTTAGTTTCATAATTTTTGCTTTAAAATTTATACTGTTGTTTATTATCTCCTGTTGTCTCTTGCGGCATATCCTTGAAATGATAGTCAGGCGTTCCTATCGTGAAATACTCCACGCCGTTCGTTTTGTTATCGATATCCGGCTCACCGGTCTTCTTGTCGTATTTCAACGGCAGCCTGGAAATTGGATCATAGCTGAGCGGGTTAAAGTTGAAGCCCTTGAACTCGCAATATATTTTCACCTTCTCCTTGAACAGGGTAGGGGTGATATACTTCCGGTCCTTCATGGCGGACTTGTCGAAGAAGTCGTCATACATCGCCCTTCGTACAATCTTACGGTTGAGATGCTCCTCGCTGGAGAAGTACTCATCGGCCCACAGAATGAAATTTTCACCCATTTGCTGCCGCATCCTCCGGTACTCCAACCGTTCGCCAGGGGCTTGTACGATGCCATACCTGAGATAGATCTGAACGCAATCGGCCATCAGGTTCCAAAGCAAGTTCCACTGTTCGAATCCCCATTCGTCAAAAAACAAGGTGCCGAAATCATCCAGGGGCTTATGGCTTTCGTTGTAAAAATCCGAAAAAGCGATGAGCCACTGGCGATCGATGAAAGAACTTCCCTCGCCATTCAGGGCATGGTTGGTGGTGATGTATATCTTGGGGGAGACGGAAAAGGGAAAGGTTATCCGCCCGCCTCCCTTGTAGTTCACCGTCCAGTCGCCGGTGATGTTGGCAAAGAGGAACTCAAGGGAAAAATTCGTCCGGACGTCGTCGATAAAGACCACTTTTGTTTTCTCCGTCAATTCCGTCCAGACAAACTGGTCGCCCTCGATGTCCCTCACCTTGCCGTTTACCGATATGGCCGGCACCAGGTGCTTGAACATTTCACCGATGATCGATTTACCGGAGCGGCCGTTCGACTTGCCGACTTCCGATTGCCTTCCGTCCATGGCCACAACCGCCCGGGACACATTCCTGTCCTTGCAGGTCATCAGCATATAGCCGATCGCGCACAGTTTGGAAACAAGATGCTCCTTGTTCTCTTGGTACTCTTCGGGTTCAACGGGAAGACGCTCCCTTTCTTTCCGCCAGGTGAAGTTCGACGTGTTGATAAGGAACTGGAGAATATGGCACTTGGCCCCGGCGTCAGAAACAGAATAAGAAAAATGGCCGTCATCCGACCGGGTGACGTTTATCAAGGGCTCTTGAGTCTTTTCCGCCGGGAATTGCTTCACGTTGTCGCTCCACACCTGGTGCGTTATTTCGCTGTAGTCGGCCACATGGATCTTGTCCTTGGTGATCCTCCAGCAAATATCCTTGAAATAAAAAAGCTGCTCGTCCCGTTTCGATTCGGGGAATTCCGGCTTGATAAAGGCCATATTTGAAAGCCGGTCTTGTCCCAGGTATTGGGGGCCGCCCCTGAAGAGTAGTTCCAAGACATTCTTCAAGCGCAGCGCCTTGGTGAACTCCACGACATAGTCCCGGACTTCATAAGGTTCCACAACCCGCACTGTCGGCGGCGTGACATGGATGAAATATGGCGACAGTTCGCGGCTTTCCCGGCGCATCCTGCCAAAGCCCCGGTTCTGCAGGAAGTTGATCACTTCCACATAACGGAACTCGTAGGTAGTCTTCCCAGATTTGAAATTCGTGATTTCTTCCCAGTATTGCTCGTCCTGCTCTATCGGGCGGGTATTTTCCAACTCGCCTTTTTCGTTGAACCTCCATTGGTGGCGGCCAATCTTAAACTCCGGAAGTTCCTTCAGGACGTTCTTGTGCCGTTCGGCAAATGAAGCGGGGTTGTCCAAGGCCCAAAGCTCCGAAAGCTTCAGGTCGCCCATCAGGGTGATCTTGTGCAGCTGGAGATAATTCCCCTTCAGGTTCTTCTCGTTGACCAGGCTATTGACATCCTTCAGGAGTTCATCCTCCTTGCCCTGGAGGCTCTTTGTCAGCAGGTCATCGACTCCCTTGTCTCCGTTGTCGTTCCTGAGCACATGCCCGATAAATATTTCCAGGTAAAGCCCCCTGTTCTTGAGCGTCTTGATATACGTCTGGAAATTGCGGGCCGCATAGAAGAAATTCCGGGGGCGTTTTTGCACGTCCTCGTTTATCGACAGGTCGGAGGACAATTCGTCCCAGTCGGAGTCAAAGAGCATCACGACCTCCTTTACTTCACATGCCTGGATTATCTTCACCAGGTCGGGCGGAATCTGCCCGTTCTGTCCAAGGTTCTGGATGCCGGATATGCCAACCGAAAAGAGACCGTGCTTGCAGCACTTCTCGGCTTTCTTTTCCCCTTCCTGGACGAACAGGCGTTCGATCTTTTTCCCGGCCTGATACAGGCTACGAATTGCTTGGGGAATGTAGAGCCGGGTACCTGCATTTTTCGGAGTCCGGTATTTTGTCGGCCGACCCTTGCTGTCCTTATGCTCTTCCGGAAACTGGTAGCGGACCCGGACATAAGGCTTTGTGCGTCCGGTATGCTTTCCTTTTTCGTCAAGCACGTCATAAAGGACCGGTTTCCCGTCCAGGTCATAATATTCGATCAGGACATCGTCGATATCCTTCTGTTCGTTGTAGAAATTGTCCAGGGACCCGGACTTGAACACATGTCCGGTGATGACCGTCTTGCTTTCGTCCTTCAGCTCGATGCTTGCACGGACATCGTCAAGGGTCAGTCCCGACCCGGCAAGGAAAGTGTCCAGGTAAGTGCCTGTTCTCTTTGCCGCTTGCTTTTTACCCACTTTCGGGTTTTTCGGCACCGGGGTTTCATCTATGATCGTGACATTCAGTATTTGCGCCAGTTTTTCAAGCGCATCCGGATAAGTCAGCCCCATCCGCATCAGGAAGTCGATGGGCTTGGTGCCTCCCATGTTCGAGCAGTTCTTGCACCCGAACATGTTCTTGCCCGGAGTAACAAGAAGGCTCTTGTTGGCTTTGCAGGACGGGCATTGGCCGACAAAGGTTTTGTTTTTCCTGTCTGTCGGATTCAGGCTCACATAGTCGGAGATCACCTCGAAAAGTTTCCCTTCCGCGGCCTGCAGTATCCTGTTTTTATTCGATTCGGATATATATGTCATCGTTGATTGTCTAGTTCATCCACCCAGTTCAGCTGCCGGGCCTCGAAGGCCTCGTGCAGCGTTATATTCAAATGTTTCGTCACCCGCATGTATTCCTCCTGTGTCATGACCTTTTCGCCCCGGTAGAGGGACCACCAGTGCTTTTGCCTGATCCGCACATCCTTGAAAAAGTCACGGTTCGGACGGAAATATTCAGGATGCCCGCGGGTGTAGATGTTGACAAGCTCGAAGGCCATCGCCTTTTTAGTCTTCCGGGGGAAGATGCGGTTACGGTGAATAAACTGCCGCAGGTCGTATTCCATCACGCCCAATTCCTTGGCGATGTCCTTGGGTTCGATGCCGGCATTAATCTTGCTTTCTATCGTTTCGCGCTGCTGGTTCCAGTTCATGGCGTTGTATTTTTTGTGATAATAAGTTCTTGTATGCTGCTATATCATCTTCAGGTTTTGAAGGCATCCGTTTTAAAACCGCGTAGTCATTCGAGAATATAAAATCTGTGTTGCCGTCCCAAATAAAAAGACAGCAGCTCTTGATGAACCAGTCGTAGTTTTCCGGAGCCACATCCTTCCGGATCATTATCACTTCAAAGGGTTGCATCCGCATCAACGATAAATATACCTTGTTCAAGTATGCCTTGAACTTATCCCCATCAGGTGCAGCAAGCCGTTGCCTGATTTCTCCCCATGAATTGAGCCGAAAGACAGATAAATTTTCCATGGTAATCAGTTTGTTTTACGCTTGATCAGTTCAGCAAATATTTCCGTGAGTTTTTCCTGGGAGCAAAATGCCAATGGTTCCAAAATCAGGGATGAAGCCCCGACTTCATAGTTTGACAGCAAGTATATGGTGAAGATCTTGAATGACTCAAGCCAGCAAATGTCTTGGGCCGTGATATGGAAGCTGTGCAACGAGACAAACTTATCGATGCATTTATCAGCATAATTTTCAAGCACAAGCCATTGGTTCTCAAGTTCGATGGCTGTGATGTTGCGACCGGTGGTGATTTTGAGGTTCATAACGCTATCTTTTAATTTATAAGGTCAAATATTTTCTCAATCGCAGGTATGCAAATTCTCGCTCTTCGTCCGATCCGTGCTTGTTGTAGAGCATCTCCAGCAGGCAAATGGCTTCGTCACGGTTCATGGCTTAGCTTCTTTTTTTACCAAGTTCATTAGTTTGGCAAACTTCTTCGCCTCTTTCCATCCAGATTTTTCCCAGATCTCGAAGAAATCTTCCCGGTTGGAGGTCTGCCCATGCAGAATACGGACACGACGGATGCGAGATTCCAAGGCAGTTAATTCAGGTAGCGTCATGTAAGGTACTATCAGTCTGTTATTATCTTGTTCCCTGAGGGAAAACCGCTGGTTGTATAATTCGACATTCTCCTTATCGCTTTGATGGGGGCATACATTGATATCCATAGCTCATTTTCTTTTTATTGATTAATACTCATTTCTGATTCTTTATAAATCTGCTTTTTCGCTATGCGGTTGATGACGGGCTTGGCCAAGTCAGGCACGCGTGTGCGGCCACACAACCAATTATTCCATACGTTCTCCGAGATATAGCATCCTTCAATAATCTCATCCTTTATCCGCTTGTAATCTTTTGTGGGTAAGGACTCCATAAATAGCTTCAATTCCTTCATATCAATTTTATTTAGTTTAGTTTTACAACACGCATGTATTATTACATCGCAAATGTAGCATATTTTCGGAATTGTGTATTATAATTTACAACATATTTTCCGAAAAAATACAACACTGAAATGTAAGCAATTAATATACAATCAATTAAATTTATAAGTATGGATAAAATTATTGGACAAATTATCAGGGAACGTGTTGACGCTGTAAATATGGAGGTTACAGTATTCGCAAAAGCAATTAATAAGGAGCGAAGCAATGTCTATGATATTTTTAAAAGGGATAGTATTGATACTTCTCTGTTGAAAAAAATCGGACAGGTTTTAGATTATGATTTCTTCCAGCATTTCATTGAAAAAAAAACAATCGAAAGATTAAAGATGAATGATATATCCAAAAAAGCTAAAGTACTTGTAGAATTAGAAATCAGCGAAGATGAAATAATGAGTATAGGTTTTGAGGAGAAAGTCTTTAAAATATTAAATAAGTAGAATTAAATAAAAAGAAACTATGAAGGATATCGATTTTGATTTATTACTGGCAAGAGCCTATCAAGTTAAAAATGAGACTGAAACTGGAGCCAATTCAGCTTTTCGCGTAGGTGGATTGTTAGTAGATATGGTTGAGAAAATGAAGCAAATGCAAGATGAAATTAACGAACTAAAGAAAAATGGTAACTGAAAGTCGCTTTAATTTTTTTTGATGAAGAAATGAAACTGTGTAGCCGAAGGCAAAACGGGTATAGTAAAACGGAACTAACCTGGAACTAAATTGGAACAGGAAAGACAATAAAACAACATAATTGTAAATTAAAATAACTAATAATCAGAAGGTTAAAAGTTTAGCGACACGGCCACGAGAGTCCCTCTTTTTCCGCTGGAAGGTCTGGACAAAATAGACGGATATAGCACAAAAACCTACAAGTCAATGATTTGTAGGTTTTTTTGTGTCCAATATGTCCGTCATAAAAGACACGAAAAAGCCCCCAAAAGACACAAATTTGTGTCTAAATCGTTACCTATTCCGTTCCGGACAAAAACGGTAACGATTTGTCCAAAATTGACC
>MKRS01000456.1 GCA_001897035.1 Bacteroidales bacterium 45-6 | reverse complement strand
TTCCATCGCTGCTTCCTTGATTCCTTTCTTGGAACATGATGACGCCAACCGTGCATTGATGGGTTCAAACATGATGCGCCAAGCGGTGCCATTGCTCCGCACGGAAGCTCCTATCATCGGGACTGGCATCGAAGGGCAGTTGATCCGCGATTCCCGCACCCAGATCGTGGCGGAAAGAGCCGGTGAAATTGTGTATGTGGATGCAAGTACCATTAAAATCAAATACGACCGGACAGATGACGAGGAGTTTGTAAGTTTCGACAGTTCTGTGAAAACTTATATTATCCCGAAATTTAGAAAGACGAACCAAAATACAACCATCGACCTTCGTCCTACTTGCAAGAAAGGACAGCGCGTGGAAGGCGGGGAGATCCTGACAGAAGGATATTCCACTGAAAACGGAGAGTTGGCGATTGGCAAAAACCTGAAAGTGGCCTTCATGCCCTGGAAGGGATACAACTACGAAGATGCCATTGTGTTGAACGAACGAATTGTTCGTGACGACATCCTGACTTCGGTGCATGTCGAAGAGTTTTCTCTCGAAGTCCGCGAAACAAAACGGGGTGTGGAAGAATTGACTTCCGACATTCCCAACGTGAGCGAAGATGCGACGAAAGATTTGGACGAGCGTGGCATTGTCCGTATCGGAGCGAAAGTGGGTCCGGGCGACATCCTGATCGGTAAAATCACTCCTAAAGGTGAATCTGACCCTTCTCCAGAAGAAAAATTATTGAGAGCCATCTTCGGTGATAAAGCCGGTGATGTGAAGGATGCTTCGTTGAAAGCTTCTCCTTCTTTGAAAGGGGTCGTTGTAGGCACTCATTTGTTCTCCAAAGCCAATAAGAAAGGCAAGACCAAACTTTCGAGCAAGGCTTTGCTTCCGAAATTGGATGAGGAATATGAAGTGAAAATGGGTGAATTGAAATCCCTGTTGGTGGATAAAATTTTGGTGCTCACAGACGGAAAACTGTCGCAGGGCGTGAAAGATTACCTCAATGTGGATGTAATTCCCAAAGGCGTTAAGTTTACTAAGGCTGCTTTGGATGCTATCGACTACGAATCCATCCAAGTCAGCAAATGGACACCCGATGCTCATAAAAACGACTTGATCCGCGATGTGATTGTCAATTATCTCCGTAAATACAAGGAATTGGATGCCGAGTTGAAACGCAAGCGTTTTGACCTGACCATCGGAGACGAACTTCCATCCGGAATTATCCAGATAGCAAAGGTTTACGTTGCAAAGAAACGTAAGATCCAGGTAGGGGACAAGATGGCCGGTCGTCACGGGAACAAGGGGATCGTTTCCCGGATTGTCCGCGACGAAGATATGCCTTTCTTGTCTGACGGTACTCCAGTGGATATTGTCCTGAACCCGTTGGGTGTGCCTTCGCGTATGAAC
>MKRS01000455.1 GCA_001897035.1 Bacteroidales bacterium 45-6 | reverse complement strand
CGGAGGTAGTTGAAGAGATTTTCTATGCTTGCAGGGGACGAAACGTCAGTGGGGAAAAACACTGCTTGGCCTCCACGCTTTTGGATCTCTTCGGATGCCAGTTTTCCTTGCTGCTGGTCTTTGTCGGCGAGCACAACGGTGGCCTCAGCTTTGGCGTATGCTTTCGCTATCCACTTTCCAATGCCGTTTGCGGCTCCCGTAACGACTACTATTTTGTCTTTCATCAGTTGAATTGTTTTTTGTACGAAGATAAAGGAAGTTTCGTATAGTTTGATTTCTGGAGTGGGGTTCGTCTTTTTGATTTGCAAAAAAAAATGAATTTTTGACAACCTTGTTGGACGTTTTTTGTTTAGATTGGAGTAATTTTGGATTTGCATAAGTGTGCGGATCTTTTTCAAGCAAAATCATTTTTAATAAGATTGTACGAAAATGGCAGTGGAAAAACTTTATGAGAATATATTTGAGGCCAACAAGCAGTGGGCCAAGGCGCGGTCGGAAGAAGATCCTGATTTTTTCGCACATCTGGCAAAAGATCAAAATCCGGATTTTCTCTATATAGGTTGTTCGGACAGCCGTGTTCATGCCAATGAGATCATGGGGCTGGAGCCTGGGCAGGTATTTGTGCACCGCAACATAGCCAACATGGTGGTGAATAGCGACCTGAACGCCTTGTCGGTCATCAACTATGCGGTGGTGCATCTCAACGTGAAATATATCATTGTTTGCGGACATTACAACTGCGGGGGTATCAAGGCTGCGATGGAGCCGCGTGACTTGGGCATTCTGAATCCCTGGCTACGAAATATCCGGGATGTATATCGCTTGCACCAGAAAGAACTGGACATGATAGAGGATGCAGAGGAACGCTACAAGCGTTTTGTGGAGATCAACATCAAAGAGCAATGCCTGAACGTGACTAAAACGGCGGAGGTGCAAAAGTCCTTTTACGAAACGGGTTGGCCGAGGGTTGTGGGCTGGGTGTATGACTTGCACAACGGTTCGTTGATCGATTTGAAAATTGATTTTGAAAAAGAACTCGAAGGAATACGTAAAATTTACGATTTGACGCGGAAATAGAAGAATTCCGGAACTATTTACTTATGTTTACCTATATGAGAAAAAAAGACCTCTATATATTTCTGACTTTTTGTTTTTTGTTAATAGGCTGTCGCCAAAGAAATGCCGACAAGTTTGATTTTATATCTGTCTCGATAGAGCCACAGCGGTATTTTGCTGAGAAAATTGTTGGGGACAAGTTTGAGGTAAGGACGCTTGTGCCGAATGGCAGTAGCCCTGAGTCGTTCGACCCGGCTCCTTCTCAGATGGTAGATTTGAGCAAAAGCAAGGCTTATTTCATGATCGGGCTTTTTGCCTTCGAGAAAGTACGTGCTGTCAGCCTGGG
>MKRS01000454.1 GCA_001897035.1 Bacteroidales bacterium 45-6 | reverse complement strand
TGTGGAATTGGCCAAAGAAGATGGCTTCGAGTTCACAGTGGAAGAGCTGAAAGAGGTATTGAAGGAAAACGGGGACTTGTTCGAATCGTATGGAAATCCTCCCAAAAAAAGTATCTGGTTGAGATGACAGCACATCTGCCGGAATAGAAAAGACAAAGGGTAACGTTGGATCCCAACATTACCCTTTTGTTATCTTTCAACCGACACCTACCATCACCGAAAATTCAGGACTGCTTTCACCGGAAAGTGGTCGGAAGGAACTCTGGCCACGACATCTTCCGCATAGAAAGCTTGCGAGGAATCCTTGAAATCGTAGTCCGAATCGTTTGCTTTTGGGGTTCGGTAGGTATCTGTCAGAACGCCATATCTTGCTACGGAAAAAGACTTGGAGACAAAGATGTGATCGATACGGCTATTGCTCACTGCATTCGGCATAAAGGCGTTGTAGGTACCGTTGGAAATGTAGCGCTTTGCGGCCACCTGATAAGAATCGAACAGCACGCCCGATTCGGCCAAAAGCTTGTAGCTTTCGTTTGTTTGATCCACATTGAAATCTCCGGTCAGGATCACGGGATTCGTACCGCACATCTCCTTAATCTTCGAAAGGATAAGCTTGGCACTATTCTTCCGCGCCTCTACCCCCACGTGATCTATGTGTAGGTTGAAAAACCAAATTTTCTTTTGCGTAACCTTATCCTTGAGATACACCCAACTGCAAATCCGCACGCAAGCAGCATCCCAGCCCTTGTTGGGGTAGTCGGTATGCTCCGAGAGCCAGAAATGGCCGTCCTTGAGCAGGTCAAACCTCTCTTTCTTGTAAAGTATCGGGGAATATTCTCCTCCCTGAAGTCCATCGTCGCGCCCCACTCCGGTGTATTGGTATTCGGGCAGTGCCTTGAGGATGTATTGGAGCTGGTGATGAAGCACCTCTTGCATCCCGATAATATCAAAATCATTGAATTCCACCAATTTTGTCAAATAAGGTGCGCGCCGTGTCCAGCCATTGCCGTGGGCGATGTCGTCTTCCGCATCCATGCGGATGTTGTAGGTGCCGATAGTCAACCCTTGGGCACTTAAGGAAATGCTGAAGACCACCAAAAGCAATAACAAACAGACATTTCTCATAGAAGTTGTATTCATATAGCTTAAAATTTTAGCGAAATTACTTACTTTTATTTTCTTACCCCATTAAGTTTCCGTGAATATAGCCAGGCAGCCAAATTCTTCTCGACAAACACGCTGTCCCAACTGTTGTGATCCATCCCTTTGTATTCGGTGTATTTCACGTCCATGCCCATACCCTTGAGTTTCCGATAAACGGAGCGGGAATATTTCACTGGAACAGTGCTGTCGGAATCGCCGTGGAAGATCCAAAGGGCAGTTTCTCGGTTGTAATGAGCGAG
>MKRS01000453.1 GCA_001897035.1 Bacteroidales bacterium 45-6 | reverse complement strand
GCGTCCAGTGGGAGAGTAGGTAGCCGCCGTTTTAGAAGAGGGAGATCCCCGGGTTCCAGCAGATGGAGCCCGGGGATTCCTTGTTTTACAACCAGGGCACACAGGGGAATGCGTGTGGGAGATGGCGGATGAAAAGGAGTCGCTGGATCGGATTCCGGATGAATTTTCAGCTGAAAAGCTATTCCTTCATGTGCTGAAAGGGAAAAAATGTTTAATTTTGGATTTTAATAGGTTGCGTTTTGTTTTTAACCGATAAATCACGGGAACATGAAATTATTGAAAGGGATAAAGGATATTGTTGACCGGAATGTTGAACTGCTCAAGTCGTCAGAGGATAGTCTTGAGAACAGGTATATTCCGAGGTGTAATTTTCCTTTTCCGTCGCACGAAAAGTTAGTTGAATTTGTAAATTATGTTCGGGATATATGTTTTCACGGTTATTTTGAGCATGTGGAAGAGGATGTGGCCGAACATAAGTTGAGAGATAATTTCCACAAGATATACAATGTTCTTCCAGATCAGATTTATTTTGGAATGACTTTTTCGTTGGAAAATGACTGCGACTTGAAGATACGGAGTCGGGAGTTGGCTGCCAGCTTCATGAATAAGATTCCTGAAATAAAACGCTTGCTGGCAACTGATGTGAAAGCCGTTTTTGATAATGACCCTGCGGCTCGAAACACGAACGAGGTGATTCTTTGCTATCCGGCTATCCGGGCTATGTTGCACCACCGGATCGCACATGCTTTATTTGTGTTGGGTATTCCTATTTTGCCCCGTATTATTTCTGAAATGGCTCATTCGGAAACGGGGATCGACATACATCCGGGTGCTCACATTCGGGAATATTTCAGCATTGATCATGGCACCGGTGTGGTTATTGGGCAAACTGCGATTATAGGTAGTCACGTTTGCCTATATCAAGGTGTGACTTTGGGTGCCAGGAGTTTTACCTTGGACAATGAGGGCAAGCCGATCGATTTGCCGCGGCACCCGATTATCGAGGATCATGTGACTATTTACTCGAATGCAACCATCCTTGGGCGGATAACGATTGGCGCCCGGTCGGTGATTGGGGGAAATATTTGGGTCACTTACAATGTGCCGCCCGATTCGAGGATTGTGCAGCAGCAGGCAAGGGACATTTCCTTCAAGGATGGAGCGGGAATTTAATTTAGTTTTGGCGGATAATATTTTTTGGAATGAAACAATATTTAGACTTGATAAACAGGGTGCTTGCAGAAGGTGTGGCGAAGGAAGACCGTACTGGTACAGGTACAATTAGTGTTTTTGGACACCAGAGCCGCTACAATTTGGCCGAGGGTTTTCCCCTGCTCACAACAAAGAAATTGCATTTGAAGTCGATAATATATGAACTGTTGTGGTTTTTGCGCGGAGATACC
>MKRS01000452.1 GCA_001897035.1 Bacteroidales bacterium 45-6 | reverse complement strand
TGATGTTTTCGCCCGACTTAAGATTGATTTTATTTACACCAAGTGTTTTCCATTCATCTGTTGCATCAAAGCTTATTGTTGACAGTTGAATACCATTTACGACCAAGTCGTTTTCTTTGCGGCTATTTCCATTCGAGTAACGAAAATCGACTTTATACATCCCGGCTTCGGGCATCACCACTTTAAATGTGATATCACCATCCTTCTGGTTTACATATCCTGTTCCCGAAAATCCGGAAAGAGAGTTCTCTACAACCGCACCACCCGATAAGTTCGCATCTTCTGCTTCGATGCGTTTTGTATCAGATACGGTAGAGAAAGATAATATTACCTCTGAGGCTGGCTCACCCACAGTATTTTTCACAGCACCCTCAGGTATTACAATTTCATAGGTCTCGTTCTTTTCTAATGAGATATTAAATACCAGTTTACGATCGTTTACGGTTACTACTGCATTCGCTCCATTAACCTTAATGCTGTTGTTATCATCCACTACAATAGGTGTATTGTAGACAACCGAAACTTCGGAATCTAATAATATATTCGAACTTTGATTGGCCGGTGTGGAAAACAAAAATTTTGGAGATTTTACCGATTCTGTATTTTCTTTATCATCATCACTACAAGCACTTAGCAAGCAACTCAATGACATTAATAGAAAAAATATTTTTTTCATGGTTTTAGATTATAAAGGTTATTTCTTTGATAAAATTTTCACTTCCCAAATAGAGATGTGAGCAGATTTTGCTTCAGCTCGTTTTACGCTAATTCTCACATAACGGGCAGTAACCTCTTTTTCAGAAGTTCTAGTCTCATATGCTTTCTTTGCTCGTTTTGTATAATCTGCATAAGTTTGCCAAGTATCATTGTTATCCGAGTATTCGATTTTGTATAGGTAAAACTTATCCATATACTCGAAATCTACCTGAACTTTTGATATTTTCTCCATCTTACCCAAATCGATAGTAATCCATTTATCTTCACCTAATTCGGCTTCCCAACGGGAGTCGTTTTTTCCGTCCACAGCCTGTGTCGGAGGATAATTTGCGACTAAAGAATTAGTGGTAACGGTCTTATTCAATGCGATATTTTTGTATGGTGATTTGTCCAGCCCAAGTGATGAAAGATCATCAATCGGTTCTACTTTTATAATTTCACCTTTTGCGTTGAAAAACATTTCGGCTGCACACGAAAATCGGTAATTACATGTAGGGTATCGTCCTTGATCCTGACGATGATAGAATAAGAACCATCTTCCGTTTATTTCGATAACCGAGGTATGCCCCGGACCATATATTTTTTTCTCTTCATTCGTATCCAAAATAGGAGTTTTTGTTGGCTCACGATAGGTCTTTTCAGGAGAGTCAGCCATAGCATACCTTACATTGTATGTTTCGAGCCAGCAATGTCCACCTGCCCACATCATATAGTATTTTTTATCTTTAAAAAACAGATATGGCCCTTCAGTGAAATCGGTAAAATCACCCTCGATAGGATCGCTACTTACTATTTTATTCATATAGGTCGGCGAATTAACATCGTTGTCGAATGTTATAAGATTCTTCCACGAACCTATTGCCATTATCTTATTAGATACCGGATCACGAAACAATTCGACATCAAAATCCCGTATCTGAAAGGTTTGCTTCCAGGGACCTAAGGGAGAATAGGCTTCCATCATATAAGCCAGATAATCGACTCCTTGCTGATGAACCATGTAGTATTTACCATTATCTCCTTTCAACATACTAGGAGCCCAAAAGAAGCGATTGTTTATATCCAAATATTTTACATCCCAGTTTACCAGATCATCGGATACCCAAATAAAAGGTTCGCCGTTATGATCCTCATAACCATCACTGGTAATAGATAGGTAATATTTTCCATCCATATATCGGATACTCGGATCGGCATAGTAACCAGGAATTATGGGATTTTGAGCTGAAACAAAACCCGAAATAAAAAGCAAACAAGCTAAAAGTATTTTTTTCATATTTAATATTTCATTTATACATATTTGGTAATTTTCCTTCAAAAAGGATATCAGATAATTCCATAAATTTTTTCAGATCTTTTCCCGCAGGATGTCCCGGATAAGGAGCATAATAATGTCCTGGAATATCGTAAGCATTACGCCAGACTAATACATAAACGGGTTTATTAGGGGTCAGAGCTTTATATAAAACGTTTGTAAACCAATCATCCATAGGCAGTTCGCTTGAACCGGTTTCGCTGAATACATAGGGTTTAGCACTTACCTTTGAATAATCGTTTAACATCTTCATTATTCTTTTTACATTCGAAATAAATTCTGCGGCTTTAACCTCTCCCTCACGATGATAGAGGTCTAACCCCAATATATCTACGTAACTGTCGCTCGGATATCGCTCAAAATAATCGTCTTTATTCGCTACAAAATCAGGGGAATAAACATATATCAGATTATGCAACTGTTTTTTATCCCGAAGATATTCTATCGTAAAATGCCAAAGTGCAACATAATCATCTTTTGAGCATAGATTTTTCCCCCACCAAAACCAGCTTCCGGTATGTTCGTGAAAAGGACGGAACAGCAGAGGAACAGAAATTCCATCTTTTGTTTTAAGGGAGCGGATAAACTCAGCCAAGTTATCTAACCATTGTATGTACATTGTATGTTTTTGGCCTCCAGGTAATATAGAACTGACAACTTTATCGGATGAAACATCCCATGAGCTGTTCCCTGTATGCGGATTCTGCAAATGCCAACTAATAGTATTGACTCCACCTCGTTCATATGCCTCAAGTATAAGCTGGCACATTCTGTCGAAAGGTACTTTGTCAATATTTAATGAATCACCGGTCTCTATATGCCCCAAATCCCATCCGTATACAGCGGGATAGTCTCCTGCAACTTTCTTTACATCAGATTGCCCCTTTTCACCTGTCCACGCTATACCATAGGCTGTATCATCCTGATGCCCAAACAGTATGCTCTTTCCTTGTAGCAGTTGCAGATTTCTATATAAAGTCTTTGTTTCTTGTGTTGCTTTATTATCAACCATATTTTGTGCTGTGGCTGGTAATAAGAAACAAAAAACAAGTAGGGCTGTAAAAAAATATTTTATTCTTTTTTTCATTTAATTTCTATTATTTTATATCCTACATATTCATTACCATCGATATCCGTAGCAACTACCTTTATCCGATGATTTCCGAGAGATAAGTCCCGGGGTAAACTTATTTTCCACAAGTGTTTTGTTTCTTGTATTTCAGGTTGCCAATTATCAAAATTATAACGTTGATCATATGTATTCTGAATAAATAAATCTTTCCCTGTATAGTTTGTCGCCATCTGCTCTTCTCTGCCATCTATAATCACCTTTACTGCAGCATCGGGCGTAGCGGTAAATATATTAATCGAGAGATACTCATTATTCAATTTCCCAGAATCAAGAGTTTCCGATGATGCGGTAATTCGCATCTGAAAATCGGTGCGATGGCTGGCTGGGACAAATGAATATTTATATGTATTCCCTTCAAAATCTAATTTGTAATACCCGTTAGGCGATCCATCAACGGAGGTAGATACAGGTAGATCCCGTTCATCCATCGGGCCCGTCCACCAACCACCGCAAGCCGCCCCAATAGTTATGCTTTGAAATGGTACTGTAGAGTTCCAATATGTGGTTTTGCGGAAAAAACAATTTTCGATGTAATGCAGGTGACCTGACAATGCTAATAAGTGCGGCCTGCCTTCCAACAGTAGAAATAGTCTTTGAATCTCTTGAGGATAACAATATTCTTGTAGAAAGGGAATATGACTCATTATCACAATCAATTTGTCCTTAGAAACATATTTCAAATCTGATTTTAACCAGTTGAATTGTCGATCCGTTAACCCTCCGAAATAATTTCCTCGCTTATTATCTGTTTTATTCCATCCATTATAGAGAACATTATTGAGAGCAATGAAATGAACATCTCCTTCGTTGAATGAATAATAATCGGGGCCATACGATCTTTTAAAAACATCAGAGGCATCTAATGCAGTTGAGGCTTTTTCATTGATATCGTGATTGCCGAATAAATGAAATGTGGGATATGGCAACTGTCGTATAATATCTTTTTCTTGTTCATATATCGACAGATCATTATCGGCAATATCTCCCAGAAAACAGGCAAAATCAACATCATAATGCATCATTTCCGTCACAATGTCTTCTTTAAAGGCATTGATAGGCTTTTCTCCTCTCATTTGTGGGTCACCAACCATTAATGTGCTGAAGTTGGAAGTAACTTCTTTGCTTGTCAACCCGAAATTATGCGTTCTGTTTGTTTGGGCAACATTGACATAAAAATTCCAATTATTATCAACGTTGGTTGCGAATGCGTAATTGGCAGGTTTTATGACATATATGTATTGATTCTTTTTCGTGCTGATTTCGTATTTACCTGAAATATCGGTAACTACAATATCCTCCTGATTGGATACTAATATGCCGCCAATACCTTTTTCTCCGGCATCCATAACCCCATTAGCATTGAGGTCTTCGAATACATAACCTACCAGTACGTCTTTAGCCAAAACCGATGTCGAGCAAATCAAGGCCAGCAATACTATCTTATATTTCAAGTTCATCAACATTTTTCTGTAATTTATTTCTATCAATTTTTATCGCATATCTGCCAGTGATTGTATTTTGAACTGTTTTTGAAAGTCACTTAATGACAAAGCGGTTGCGACTTTCGTTGTTACACTCTTTCCTGGCAAAATATCGAAATAATTGTCTTCAAAAAAGTTATCTATCCCATCGATAGACATAAATACTCCCCGAGCATATTTGTTAGCGGTGAGAGTTACAGCAAAACCACCATCAACCGATTCTACTTTCGAAGAAATAGTTACTTCAGGGAAATTGATATCCTTTTGTTTCGCTAGAAAATAATTATTACTATAAATTTTGTCTCCTACAAACTCAGCATGTATTACAATGTTACTTCTATCTATATCGTTTATTAATTCTTCCAATTTTTTTGAAAAGACCTTATTGCTACTATTTGCTTTTATGTTAAGTTTTATAGTTTGCAAGCTTATCTCTTTTCCAGACAGATTTAATGCTTTTACAGTTAAAGTTCCGTTAGTATTTTTCAATCTATCTGATACGATAACCACATCCAACACTCCATTATTTTCTATAGGCGACACCAAAATATCATCATACGCCTTTCGTGTGAAATAATGTTGTGCCTTCCAACGTCCGTAATAATCGCGACTGGCCCACGATGCCACCGGCCAACAGTCATTGTGCTGCCAAAAGAGCGTCCCCATACAATACCCCATATCGCGTCGATGTGCTTCTATTGCTATTTTAATGGCATCACCTTGTAAAATCTGACTGATATAGAGAAACGACTCAAAATTTTTAGGTGTATAATACTCATTCAACAAATAAGATTCAATTAATTTATTGGCATGATCGCCTCCCCGTTGATGTGCCATCATTACCTCCGAAGTTATATTCCAATCTTCTTTTTCAGGGGCATATATTTTTACTGATTCAAATTCAGGGAACGATTGGAAGCCATATTCGCTAAAGAACCGGCTTTTTTCTTTATTATAATCGGCAATAGGCTTTTTACCATGCCATACATCCCAATAATGGCGGTCGCCCTCATGGTCATTACTTCCAACACCATAATCGGCAAAGGGTGATGATGGAGTATAAGCTATACCGGATCCGTATTCTTCGACAACTTTGGGAAGAACCTTATAATACTGATTTTTAAACTGTTCCCATATTTTGTCAGCATGAGCCTGATTTTCTTTTTCGTGACGGTCTTTCCATCCCCAATTAAACCACGCATCCTGACATTCGTTATTACCACACCAGATGGCAATAGACGGATGGTTGCGCAAGCGACGAACATTATCAATAGCTTCCAAGCGAATATTTTCTAAAAATTCTCCTTCTGCCGGATAGATACTGCAAGCGAACATAAAATCCTGCCAAACTAAAATTCCGTATTCATCACACAGGTCGTAAAAATAATCTTCTTCATAAATACCTCCGCCCCAAACACGAAGCATATTCATATTTGCATTTACAGCATCCAATACTGTTTTTTTATAAATATTTTTTGTTACACGCGGGAGAAAATTATCGCATGGAATGTAGTTTGCTCCTTTTGCAAAAACAGATACGCCATTAAGTTCAAAATAAAAAGATTTTCCATCTTTATCTTTTTCACGGACCAGTCTTAACGAGCGAATACCTATTTTGTCTATTTGATTATCTATAACCTCATTGTTAGAAATAATCTCTGTATTAAATTTGTACAAATGCGGCTTTCCGAGTGTATTGCTCCACCATAATTTTGGATTAGAGATCGTAAAATCAACTTTTACTTTATTTAACCCTTTACTCAGATTAGTTTCTACTGAACCTAATAGCTTATTAGCATCGCTATCCGATACTTTTAGCGTTACATTCGTTATATCTCTATCGGAAAGGATTTCGACTATCGTTTTTATTTTAGCCTCTTTTGCTGTAACCGATTCCTGTATTACTTGCACATTATTGATTCGGGCATCGCTCCATGCATTTATCACAACAGGACGCCAGATGCCTGAAGTTACCAACCGCGGCCCCCAATCCCATCCATAGTGATAACCCGCTTTACGGGCAAATACACTTAATTTTTTATTAAATAATCCTCCATTTTCAGACTGATCGTTAGATGCTTCATAATGAAATGGCAATGCATCCCATTTGGGCATATCCACTTTGATAGGTGAATGAAAATATACTCTTAATATATTCTCCTTGCTTTTTACTTTTCCTTTTATATCTACCATCCATTGACGAAACATATTGTCTGTTGCTAATATTTTTTCATCGTTGAGGTATATATCGGCATAAGTATCTAGGCCTTTAAAAAGGATCTCGATATTATTTTTATTTAGAATATCTTCCGATAAATCGAAAATAGTTTCGTAAATCCAATCTTCTTTGTCTATCCATTGCAGACCTCTTTCGTTGAGTCTGAAAAAAGGGTATTCTATAATTTTATTGTCTATCAAGTCAGTATGTACTACCCCTGGAACAGTTGCTGGATACCAGTTATTGAGACGACCTTGTTTAAACTTCCACTCTTTGTTCAACTCTATTTGTATCGGTGATGCAAATAGGCTGTTGCAAGAAATGAAAATCAAAGTTGCCACTAAAAATATATTCTTAAGGTTCATATTATTTCCGATTAAAATAAGAGAGCACCTCTTATAAGAAGGGAGATGCTCTCATGAAGATCTCATTTTTCTTAGTACGCAGTATCTAACGGTACACTTGTGAGTATTACATAATCTAAGTTTGTTTCATATTTTCCAGATACATTACCTGTAGAGAAATCAACAGTAAGACTGAATGGACTAGTAAGGCTTAGTTCAGGTACAGAACCCCAATTTTCAAGACCTTTAGGGTCGATCTTATAAGACCTCCATTCCCATTTTCCGTTTGTAGAAACAAACTTATAGTCATCCTTATATGGATTGTCTCCTTTGAAGTGAAGTCCTAATTTAGTTCCTCCGGTTTGTTCAAATATCATCTGGAAATATCCCGAAGCGCCGTCATTGCCTGTATTAACCAAGAAATTGACGTAAAATGTTTTGTTCAATTCGAATTTGCTACCATTGTTATCGGCCTTTGTGATAGAACCTTTGCCTGCCCAAGAAGATACATTTCCGTCTTTTACAGTCAAATATTTAAGAGCCTGAGGGATAACTGTGACACTTGAACCTCCATTTTGACTGGCTGTTCCTCCTGTGAATACTGGCATTGTTTCCATATCGAATACAACCACAGGATTTAATGGTCCGTCGGTAATCATCACTTGATCTATATTCAGTTCAAAAGCTTCGGTGTTACCGTTGCCTACATTTCCGCCTCTTATGAACAGTGAAATCTTATCTATTGTCGATTTTATATTTGCAAAGCCCATACCTGACAAGCTATATGACCTCCATTTCCATCCGGCAGTCTGAATACTGTAATT
>MKRS01000451.1 GCA_001897035.1 Bacteroidales bacterium 45-6 | reverse complement strand
GCAAACTTTTAGATTTCATAAATAACTGACAATAAGAATGGTTACAAAACTTCGTTTCCTCCTGCTGCTGGCAATAGTGCCTTTGGCAGGCTTCGTTTTCGCCGATTCGGCCCAATCTTACCACAAGGGCTGGGATGCCTTCCTCAAAAACGACCGTAAATCGGCCCGGCTCGCATTCGACGAGGCGGTGAAAGTCCCCCAAACCAAAGCTGAGGCTTTGCTCAGCCTGAGCTTGCTCGACTGGATGGAGGAAAAGGACGACAGCGCATTTGCCCGTTTTCGTGCTTTCTACCAGGCAAGTGCGAATCCTTATCCTTACCTATATGCCTATTTTTCACTGCCATTCACTTTTGCATCAAGGGATTATATCGATTCCAGCAAAGTGGCATTTTTGGAAGAGTTGGCGGTCGATCCAAAGCTGAACGGGACATTGAAAGCCATGGTGGACGGCCAGCTCGGGTTTTACTATCAATTTGTAAACAACCGGAAAAAATCGGACGACTCTTTTGCTAAAATGGGAACAATCAGGCACTGGCAAGTGCTTGGCTCCTTCGATAATGTTTCTGGAAGCGGTTTCGCCAAGGATTGGGGAGCGGTGGGCAAACCGTTGACTTCGGATACCTTCAAAAATAAAGTGGGTGCCGCCGTCAAATGGTACACGCCGCCTTACAACAAGCCCGACAATTGGTTCTATATGGACTATTATTTCAGTCTCAACAGCACGATCAATTATGCACAGTCTTTTGTGAGCAGCCCCGTGGATCAGGAAGTGTATATGCGCACGGGAACTTCGGGCTCGCTGAAAATATGGGTGAACGATGCGCTGGTGGCCTCCGTCCCGGAAGAACGCAATTGCGACCTCGATATTTATGCCTACAAGATCAAACTCAACAAAGGGATGAACCGGATCCTGGTGCAAATCGGGCAAAGCGAAATATCGGGCGCCAACTTCCTGCTCAGACTCACGGATGCCGATGCAAACCCGATTCAGGGACTTACCGATCAGGCCAATTATGCTGCCTACACGAAGGACAGTTCCAATCCCCAGTCGGCAATGCTCCCGTTTTTTGCCGAAAAATCGTTGGAGGAAAAGGTGAAGGCCGATCCTGATAACTATTTGGATTATTTCGCCTTGGCGGAAACCTATTTGCGCAACGACAAGGCTTTCGAGGCCACCCAATTGCTGAAGAAGCTCGAAACCTTGGCCCCGAGCAGCTCGCTGGTGTCGTACCGCTTGTCGGAAGCCTACACCCGTGCCCGCAACCAAACGGACTACGACACGGAGACCGAAAATATCAAGCGCAACGATCCGGAATCGTTCATCGCCTTGCAGGAATTTTACAACGATGCCATCAAATCGGAAAAATATACCGAGGCTACCGATATATGTAACAAGGCCAAAGCGCTCTACGGCAACAACCTCACCATTGAGGGGTGGGAGTTCAGCATCGCTTCCTATCAAAAACGGATTGAAGACTTGATCGCCATGGGCAAGAAGCTGTATGCGAAATATCCTTACAGCTACGACTTCATGTACTTCAATTGGATTATAGAAAACAACATCTCCAAGAATTCGCCCAAGGCGGCTGCCGTTGTGGAGGATTATTGCGCCAAATACAACATTCCGAAAGCGGTTGGCTTGTTGTCCGACATCTACATGGAACAAGGAAAAACGGAGCAAGCTCTCGCCCTCTCCAAAAAACGGATTGCTGACGCTCCTTACGCAACTGGCTATCTGGACAACTTGGCTTCCACCTATTACCGGATGCAGCGTTACGATGAGGCACTGAAAACCACCGATTCCATCATCGCATTGGCTCCCTATCTGGCGGATGTGTATAACACGAGAGGCTACATCTACAAAGGCATGAAGGATGTGGCGAAAGCAAAGGAGAATTTTGCAAAATCAATCTACTACGGCCCCACATCCTACGATTCGCGTTCTCAAATCCGCTTGTTGGAAAATAAAAAGGAAGTGTTCGACCTCTTTCCGAAAACGGATATAAAGGACATTGTGGCAAAAGCTCCGGCTTCACAAACTTATCCCGAAGATAACTCGCTGATCCTGCTGAACAACAATCAGTTGGTGGTGTATCCCGAAGGGGCCAAAGAATATCATTATGAGATTGCTGTGAAAATTTTCAACCAATCGGGAATCGACACTTGGAAAGAATACGGCATCGATTACAACAGCAATAGCCAGAAACTTCTGATCGACAAGGCCGAGGTACTCAAGTCGTCGGGCAACACCGTCAAAGCCGAAACCAACAACAATCAGGTGGTGTTTACCAACCTCGAAATAGGCGATGTGCTGCATTTGGACTACCGCGTCCAGGATTTTTCGTCGGGCGAATTGGCCACCCAGTTTTTCGACCAGTTTCCTTTCCGCTACACCATTCCTTCCTTGCTGAACAGATACAGCATATTGGCTCCAAAAGCCCAAACCTTTAACTATTTGGTGGCCAATGGGTCGGTGACGCCCTCGATCACTGAAGTAGAAGGGATGAAACTCTATTCGTGGGAAGCTGTGAACCAGCCCGCCTTGAAGTCGGAACCTTACATGAGTTCGCTTCACGATGTTGTTCCCACGCTGTTCTACACAAGCATTCCCGACTGGAAATTTGTCAGCCATTGGTACAAGGACTTGGCCACGAGCAAATTCAATTCGGATTATGTGTTGAAGGAAACCTTGGCCAACATCCTGAAAGGCCACGAGCAGGACAGCCCCTTGCAAAAAGCCAAGCTGTTCTACGAATACATCCTCAACAACATTGCTTACTCCAGTGTCTCTTTCATGCACAGCAATTTTGTTCCTCAGAAGGCTTCCCGCACCATCACCACCCGCTTGGGCGATTGCAAGGATGTTTCCACACTCTTTGTAGCCTTGTGCCGCGAATCGGGGATAGATGCCAACTTGGTGTTGATTTCCACGCGCGACAATGGCCGGAACCAACTGACATTGCCAACCATCAATTTCAACCATTGCATCGCCCAACTCAATGTGGATGGAAAAACCTACTACCTCGAACTCACGGATTCCTATCTGTCTTTCGGGGCTGCAGAACCCTCCGACTTGCAATCCAACATCCTGCCGATTCCATTCGACAACGCCCCCATCGGCGACAAGCTGCAAACGTTGGAAATGCCGTTCCGCCAACTGAATTCCACGTCACGGAACGATCAGGTGACTGTGTCCGGAAACGATTACTTCATCCAGCACCGCACACATTGCTATGCGGCCATTGCTTCCTCCTTGCGTAGCTCCTTGCGCGACTTGGGCGAAGAGGAACGGCTGAAAGCGATCAACAAGGGCATTGCCGGAGATTTCACGGTGCCGGTGAAGGTGACAGACCTGACCTTTGAAGGGTTAGACAACCTGTCGGATAGTGTGTCTTTGACCTGCAAGGTGGAAGTGAAGAAAGTGATGCAGGATGTGGCTGGGATGAAGGTGTTGACATTGCCTTGGTCGGACAAAATTTCGTCATTGGACGAATTGACTCTCGAAAAACGAAACACTCCGCTTGAATTGTGGTCGTACAATACCGACGAACTAAACCGTGAACGACTCGAATTCATCCTTCCACAAGGAGTGTCCTTCGTGGAAATGCCCAAGAATATTCACTTGGAATGTGCCAATGCCAGTTTCGACCTGGCTTTTGATAAGTCATCCGATGGAAAACTGATCGGCACACGTGTTTTCCGCCGCAAAACCGAACTTGTCACCCCCGAGCAATATCCAGCCTTCCGTGAATTCATGACACACGTAAGCGAAGCCGACAACAAGCAGTATGCAATAAAATAGTGGCGCGTTATTGAGGCCGATGCCACTCCAATGAACACTGATTCCGCAGATCTTGCACATAGAAGCCTTTTCTATTGGGTGCAAATCTGCGGAATCAGTGTTTTGAAATATGTTGGTTTCCGACTAAGAAAGTTTCTTCTGCGTTTAACCCTCAAGGCAGCGAGGCCGCACCAAATTCAGGTGCGGCCTCGCTGTTCGATGGGTTATATGGAAATAAGAGTTATTTTTTCTTCCACAGTTCTTCAATCGATTCCAATGTGCGTCCCTTGGTTTCCGGGACAAATTTCCACATGAAGACGGCTGAAAGGATGCTCATGATTCCGTAGATCCAATAGGAGAATCCATGGTTGAAGTGTTCGTTGAGCCAAACGTTGTCGTTCATAATAGGGAAGGTGAAGGAGACGATCCAGTTGGCGATCCATTGTGCCGCTACGGCTATCGACAACGCTCCTCGGATGGAATTCGGGAAGATCTCAGCGAGCAGCACCCAGCACACAGGTCCCCAGCTCATAGCAAAGGCGGCGGTGTAGAGCAGCATAAAGATGAGGGCAACCATTCCCACGTTTCCGGTGAAAAAAGTGTATCCCAGAGCGATCATGCTGATGGCCATTCCCACAGATCCGATAATCATCAGGGGCTTGCGGCCAAACTTGTCCACGGTAAGGATGGCTACCACGGTGAAGGAGAGGTTCACGAGTCCCACAACAATGGTTTGCAGGAGCGAAGAGTCAGTGGATGCGCCCATGTCACGGAAAATATTACCGGCATAATACAATACCACATTTATGCCGACTGCTTGCTGAAACACCGAAAGCAGAATTCCTACGATGATTACTCCGAAGCCATAGGAAAGCCAAGGTGCATTCACCTCGTGCAGTGTTCCCTTGATGTCTGCCAGAATGTTTTTGGCACTGTCTTTTCCGGCAATTTTTTCCAGCACGTTCAATGCCTTCTCGTCTTTGCCTTTCATAGCCAAATAGCGAGGGGTTTCCGGAACAAAGAAAAGAAGGATGATGAAAATAGCTGCAGGTATTGCCCCTGAAAGGAACATGTAGCGCCAGCCTTCCGATATAAGCCATTGCTCGTCGCCTTGGCGAGAGATTACCAAGTTGACAAAATAGATGACCAACATGCCGAAGATGATTGCAAATTGGTTGAAAGACACCAGTTTGCCGCGTGCTTTGGCGGGCGCAATCTCTGCGATGTACATTGGCGAAATCATCGAGGCGATTCCCACTCCGATGCCGCCGATAATGCGGTAGATCACGAAAGAATAGGCGTCCATGATGCCAAAAAAGTTGAAAGCCTCAGGTTTCCATGCGCCCACTGCCGAGACAAAGAAGGCAATAGCCGCGATGAATAGTCCGTTTTTGCGTCCCAGCGATTTGGAAATGAATCCGGCTGTGGCTCCACCAATGATGCACCCGATGAGCGCGCTGGCGATCACAAATCCTTTCACGGCATCGGCTGTGTTTTTCATTTCGGTGACATCGTTAATCGAAGGAAGGGCTTTCCCGAGAAAGCTTACCGCCCAGATGGTGAGACCGGCCAATAGCGTCAGGCCAACGATGCTCCCTTTTTTCTTTCCAAACAAGCCAATCATTTGTCCTCCAATGATGATAAAAACCAAGTAGAGCACAATCACCATCAGGAGCCTGTATTGGCTGATAAGAGTGAAAATAGTTGCAGGGTCAAACAGGTAGTTTCCCCCGTTTTCTTTGTAGATGTAGAATTCGACGAGCGACTTTTCGGCGCCATTCACTACTGCCGTATCGTATCCAAATAGTAAACCGCCGAGGGTGGCCACTAATGTCAAAAGCACGATATAAAGTTTGCTTCCTTCTTGAAATGAGTTGGCTTTGCCTCCTCCGGTATCAATAAATGCCATGGTTGTTGATGATTTAAAGGGTTAGGTTATGAAGAAGTGAACGAGCCAATAAGTGAACGAGTGAACAAGCAGAAAAAATATTTTAACTCGCTGTTCACTCGTTTACAGGTTCACTTGTTCGGTTATTTTAGATATACATGTTCACGATGGCTTCGTAAAGTTCCTGTTTGCCGCTGATCTGCGCAGGTTCTTCGTTCTTAGCTTTTGCATAAGCAACTACATCTTCGAGAGACAATTTTCCTTCTTCGAATTCTTTGCCTTTGCCAGCATCGTAAGACGCGTATCTGTCGGCAACCATCTTCTTGTAAGGAGATTTTTCGAGAATGGCTGCTGCCGCTTCCAATGCACGTGCCATCACGTCCATTCCTGAAATGTGGGCAATGAACAAATCTTCCAAATCGGTAGAATTGCGACGGATTTTTGCATCGAAGTTTGTTCCACCACCTTGCATGCCTCCTCCTTGAAGTACAACGAGCATGGCTTGTGTCAATTCATAGATGTCAACAGGGAATTGGTCGGTGTCCCATCCGTTTTGCACGTCGCCGCGGTTGGCATCGATAGCACCCAACATGCCTGCGTCAACAGCGCATTGCAATTCGTGTTCGAAAGTGTGGCCAGCCAAAGTTGCGTGGTTTACTTCGATGTTGATCTTGAAATCATTTTCCAAGCCATATTCTTTCAGGAAGCCAATAACTGTTTCGGTATCCACGTCGTATTGGTGTTTCATGGGTTCCATCGGTTTGGGTTCGATCAGGAATACTCCGTTGAATCCTTTTGCACGTCCATAGTCGCGGGCCATGGTCAACATGCGTCCGAGGTGTTCTTTTTCGCGTTTCATGTTGGTGTTCAGCAAGCTCATGTAGCCTTCACGTCCACCCCACAACACGTATGCCTTGCCGCCTAAAGCGATCGTTGCATCGATTGCGTTTTTGATCTGGACCATAGCGCGTGCTGCTGCATCAAAATTGGGGTTGGTGCTCGCACCGTTCATATAACGGGGATGGCTGAACACGTTTGCTGTTCCCCACATAAGCTTGAGGCCGGTTTCGGCTTGCTTTTGCTTCGCATATTCGACGATTGCTTTCAAGTTGGCTTCGTATTCTTCGATGCTGCTTCCTTCGCTCACCAAATCAATGTCGTGGAAACAGTAATATTCGATGCCGATTTTTTGCATAAATTCAAAACCTGCATCCATTTTGTCTTTTGCCGCCTGAACTGCATCGGATGCTCCCACCCATGGATGCTTTTGAGTGCCGCTGCCAAAAGGGTCGCCTCCATCGGCGCAAAGGCTGTGCCACCATGCCATGCAAAACTTGAACCATTCTTTCATGGTTTTGCCATAGACCACTTTTTCTGCATCATAATAACGAAATGCAAGCGGATTTTTACTCTCTGTTCCTTCAAATTTGATTTTTCCCACGCCGGGGAAATATTCTTTCTTTGCCATAATGTTTAGAAGCCCCCGCATCCCCGAAGGGAGCTTTTGGGCGGTGTTTTTAATTATTGATTAGTTATCTGTTAATTAGTGAGATCATAAAATTTTGATATGCCTAAAGTCTTGTTTGCTGCCGGCTCAAATAAACTTCAGCCACAACTGGTAGGCCTCTCTCGTTGGCTCGATGTTCTCGGCCTCCGGCGTGATGACGGCGATCTTCTTCAAGGATGAGAATGCTTCTTCCGGTGTTTTGTAAACTCCCGCACCGATGCCTGCTCCCCTTGCTGCACCCACCGATCCGTCGGTGTTGTACAACTCGATGGTTGCTCCCGTGATGTTGGCCAATGTTTGGCGGAAAATCGGGCTGAGGAACAAGTTGGCATGTCCGGCACGAATTGTTTTCGTTTCGATGCCCATCTCGTTCATGATGTCCATGCCATACTTGAATGAGAAAGCGATGCCTTCGTGGGCTGCACGGATGAGGTGCGCTTTCGAGATGCGGTTGAAGTTGATTCCGTGGATCGAGCAGTTGGGTTCCTGGTTTTCCAGCACCCGTTCCGCTCCGTTGCCGAATGGAATGATGCTCACCCCTTCGCTTCCCACAGGAATATTGCCAGCCAGTTCATTCATCTCCGCATACGAGATGCCTTCTGGTGCTACATTGTTTTTGATCCAGGTGTTCAAGATGGCTGTTCCGTTGATGCAAAGCAGCACACCCACACGGGTTGCCTCCAAGCTGTGGTTGACGTGGGCGAATGAATTGACACGCGACTGCGGGTCGTATTTCGAATCGCTGTTCACTCCATACACTACGCCCGAAGTACCTGCCGTGGCGGCTATCTCACCCGGATTCAGCACATTCAACGAGAGCGCATTGTTTGGTTGATCGCCAGCGCGGTAAGTCACGGGGATGCCCTCGGCC
>MKRS01000450.1 GCA_001897035.1 Bacteroidales bacterium 45-6 | reverse complement strand
CTGCAAAGCAACATGCCTTCGTTGAGGCAAATGTCGTATTTGCTCTCGAAATCGGCTTCAAACATCGCTATCGAGCGATAAATATCGCGAATCCGGCACAAGGTTTTTTCCTGACCTTTTTCCATAATCTGTTGTCTTTCTTAAATCAGACTGCAATAATACTTATTTTTTCAATAAGATGCTCTCGATACCTTTCTTTAATTCGGTCTTTGGCAAAGCACCCACGGCCATTTGTGGCTGCCCGTGCATCGGCACAAACAGCAAGGACGGGATGCTGCGAATGCCAAACAAAGCGGCCAACTCCTGCTCGTCCTCGGTATTGATCTTATAGACATACACTTGCCCTTCGTATTCTGCGGCAAGGTCTTCCAGCACAGGAGCAAGGCCCTTGCAAGGCCCGCACCAATCGGCATAGAAATCGATCAATGCTGGCTTGTCGCCAAGGTATTTCCATTCTTTCGGATTGGTTTCGTAATTGGCCACTTTGGCCAAGAATTCTGCTTTTGTCAAATGTATTGCTTTCATATTCTTCTCCGTTTTATTCGTTGCTTGTTGTTCTTTTCCGCTACACGACATCGCAAACATCGCCGCGAGCAGCATCATCCATATTCTTTGAGTAGTGTTCATAATCTACGGTTTGAATGGCTTCACCTGATCTTCATATACTCCTTTTTCATCCTGCGACTTTGGGCTGCCACATCCTTTAATTCCACAACAGGAAATATTCAATATCGCCTGCAGCAGAAAGAATGCCGAGAACATCAATAGGACATAATCTTTCGTACAAATGCCATACACTGCAATGAACAATCCAACTATCAGTCGGAAAATCCGCATGGCATCCCAGTTTTTCAAGAAATCTCCTTTCGGCATTTTCACTCGAAATTAGACCAGGAACCCCCGTTATACACCTCTTTGTATCCTCTGCTTTTCAAGAAGGAAGCAGCACTTTTGCTGCGCATCCCGCTCTGACAGACCACAATAATCGGCTTCTCGACGGGAAGTTTGGACAAATTGCTCCCGATCGTATCCAGCGGGATATTCACGGAACCTTTTCCATGTGCAGCCTTGTATTCTTCGCGTGTGCGCACATCCACCAGCAAGGCGCCATTTTCCAACAGCTTTGCAAAATCCACGCTGTCTTGCAACTTAAATAAATTACTAAAAAAACCAGCCATATTCTATTTTTCTTTTTTGATATTTACACGTTTAAAAAGCCCACCCAGCAAGCCTCCCAACACCGCGCCATAGATAGTGCTTATCACGGGCGACGAGGCAATCGGGCATGTACCACTGGCGCAACCAACATATTTCCAATAAAGGTATCCGCCCACAGCGCCTGCAATAATCCCCAGTACCGAAGTCCAATTTCGCTTCAATAGTTCCATAAACTTAGCTTTACTATTTTA
>MKRS01000449.1 GCA_001897035.1 Bacteroidales bacterium 45-6 | reverse complement strand
CATGGTGATGCTGGCAGGCATGGTGAAAACAACCGGCGGATTGTGCACCTTGTGCGAGCAATAGATGCCCAACAGCCCGATCGCTACCGAAGCAACCAGAGTGGAAGGAATAAGACCAAGACCTAATTGCAATTCGATAAAACGGAGGCAATGTCCGAAACCGCCAAGCAAACCCGCCAGCCACAAGCCTTTGAAGGGTGTCCCAAACAGAATTCCCCAACAATAGCCAACACAGAAGGCCAAGGAAAAGTCGATGAATATAGCTGCAATCATACGATAGTTCTTTAAAAATTACCAATGCCGAGAAGCATGATGCTCAATGTCATTCCCACTGCGATGCAGGTGATGATGGAGGCTGCAAAAAGCGAACGGGCAATGGCCGCCGCCAAGTAGCCTTCGAGCAGGTCGATGACACTATTAATCAAGGGCACTCCCGGAATCAGGTACAAGACAGCAGTCGCCAAAGCTGTTTCCGGAGCCACTCCAAGCTTGAATATGGTGTCTAAGCTCGCGATCATGGTTGTGACAAACGAGGCGATAATAAACGACAGGAAAGAATTATATTTCAGTTTCAGTATCCAGGAACGGACTACCGAGCCAATGCTTGCCGCGACAAGTACCGTCCCACAATTCATCAAGTCTCCCCCAGCTATCGAACAGAGGCATGCACAAGAAATTCCCACCACGAAGGCAACGATCAAGTAATGGTAGTTTTTGGTTCGGTGTATTTTTTCCATCTCCGCGGTTGCTCCCGCAAAATCCATTTGCCCCTTGGAAATTTTCCAAGAAAGGTGGCTGATGAGAGTCAGAATTTCAAAATGAACACTGTGTGCAGGAGCCGTTTTGTAGCGAGTAACAGCATTCGATTTGTCATTTTCGTCCCAAACGGAAACCAACATTCCCGTAAAAGTGAGATTCAAGTTCATGTGGAATCCCCAATGGTCGGCGATGCGCTTGCAGTTGCGCCACACCCTGCCGCAGTGGGCACCCGATGACATCAGAAAGACGCCGATATCCAACAAAAAATCGGCTAAGTCATCGGCCTTGATTTTCATTCTTTCACAATTTTGACTTCCTGACAAATCAGTCATAGCGTTGTATCAGTTATTGAGCTTCATTCAGGATGCAAAATTAATCATTTATATTAGTCCCTGCTTAAAATTGCTTGATAAAAAACACAGCATAAGGCTGCGGAAAGAACACCAGATGTTGTTTCATTGAAAGTACCCAATCAACAAGAAATATAATATCCTCCTGGAAAAAAATTTGTTACTCTCAAACGACGAACAACAGAATCCTGCACAAGCGAGAATAATCCTTCCTTGAAAAAAAACACCAAATATGCTTTACTTTTTTATTTTTGCATCGTATAGTATAAAACAGCAGGATGGAACAGTGCGAATTGGAAAT
>MKRS01000448.1 GCA_001897035.1 Bacteroidales bacterium 45-6 | reverse complement strand
TATACAGGATAAATATGCTAAAGAACACACATTTTCATTGCTTTTTATGAAATTTCATTTGCTACATTTGTTTTGTCGCCACAGAGCTGCCACCAGTCGATAGACCTGTTCTCTTTTGGGGAAAACAGGAAGAAATCTTGAAAGAAAAGATATTTGAAAATCAAATAATTATGTGAAATAGGCGGCTTTGATTTTACAAAGAGGGAAGTAATGTATTCAAAACAAAATATGAAATACTCATGATGATAGCCATGAACCTTATCTCCTCGATCCTTTTGCAAAGCCAGATACAACCTGCCGGAGTTGGTCAGATTGTCTTGGCTGTTGCTCCAGTCTTGCTTTTGGTGGCATTGATGGGCTTTCTCAAAATGCCAGGCGACAAAAGTTCGTTCATCACCTTGTTGGTGACAGTGTTGCTGGCCATATTTGCATTCCGATTTCCGCTTATGGACACGAGTTTGTCCGTCTTGTATGGAATCCTGAAGGCCATTTTCCCCATCCTGATTATCATCATCATGGCGATTTTCAGTTACAACGTGCTGGTTTTCACTGGGAAAATGGAGATCATCAAGCAGCAATTCATCTCCATATCGTCCGACCGTGCCATCCAAGTGCTTCTGCTGACTTGGGGCTTCGGCAGCTTTCTGGAAGGGATGGCCGGCTTTGGCACGGCGGTAGCGATTCCTGCAGCATTGCTGATAAGCTTAGGATTTAAGCCCGTTTTTTCGGCATTGGTAAGCCTGATTGCCAATAGTGTGGCCACTGGCTTCGGGGCTGTGGGCACTCCCGTGAAAGTGTTGGCCGAACAAGCCAGGGTCACGGACATCCAAACGTTGAGTACACAAGTGATTTTCCAATTGTCTCCTTTGATGATTTTGATTCCCTTCGTGTTGATGTACCTCACCGAACCCAAGGCAAAAGCTATTCCCAAATACGTTTTCGTGAGCCTCTTGGTTGGGGTGGTGTCCATTGTGGTGCAATACCTGGCAGCCCGCTACATGGGAGCCGAAACACCCGCTATTTTAGGCAGTATAGCCTCCATTATCACCATTGTCTTGTATGCCAAAATTTCAGAGCGCAAAAAAGGCACAACGGCTGCTGCCGAGAAAGCCGTGTCTGCTTCCACGTCGGATAGCCTCAAGGCTTGGAGCGTGTATGGCCTGATCCTTGCCCTTGTGATCTTGACAAGCCCCTTGCTCCCATTGCGGGAAATGCTGACCCCGCTTTTAAAAACCATATTCAATTTTGAGATTTTCAATGTGGCATCGGGAAAAGATGTTCCCCATGCGGTAAAAATTTACTGGCTCGTGGATACGGGAATATTGCTGTTTTTGGGTTCTATGCTGGGAGGAATTATCCAAGGAGCCGGTTTGGGAGAATTGTTCAAACTACTTTGGAAAGTATTCAAACAACAGAAAAAAACCATCGTGACAGTATGCTCCCTGATCGCTTTGTCGTCGGTGATGGATTTTTCGGGCATGATCGGGGTCATCGGGGTAGCTTTGGCATTTGCCACCGGATCTTATTATCCCTTGTTTGCACCCACGATAGGCTGTTTGGGGACATTTCTCACGGGCAGCGACACTTCGTCCAATATCCTCTTTGGGAAACTGCAAGCATCCGTAGCCCATCAGATCGGGGAAAACGGGAGCTGGTTAGCCGCAGCCAACACAGCCGGCGCTACAGGCGGGAAAATCATTTCGCCCCAAAGCATTGCTGTTGCTACATCGGCTATCGGCCAGCAAGGGCAAGAGGGCGCAATACTCAAAAAAGCTGTTCCCTTTGCGTTGGGATATATTGTGATTGCTGGACTGATGGTCTATTTTTTGCCCAAAATTCTCTCGGGATTGCTACTATAATCGCATTTCCTGACGTATTCTATTATCCCAAAGACAGACAATCAATTTAAAAATATCAATAGAAAGAAAAGATGAAAGTAGGTTTGTTTATTCCCTGCTATGTGAATGCCGTTTTCCCCGAAGTGGGAGTGGCATCTTACAAATTGCTCGACCATCTTGGTGTAGAAGTGGACTATCCGATGGATCAGACCTGTTGCGGCCAGTCGATGGCCAATGGGGGATTTGAAGATAAGGCAGTTCCTTTAGCGAAGAAATTCGACCAATTGTTTGAAAAATACGATTATGTAGTGGCCCCTTCGGCCAGTTGCGTTGCCTTTGTGAAGGAAAACTACCCGCGGTTACTCAAAAAAGAAGATCATTTGTGCCAAACCAGCGGAAAGATATACGACATCTGCGAATTTCTTCACGATGTGTTGAAAGTGGATCGCTTGCCGGGAAAATTCCCGCACAAAGTGAGTGTACACAATAGTTGCCACGGAGTGCGCGAGTTGCACCTTTCATCAGCAAGCGAGCTAAATATTCCGAAATATTCGAAGGTGAAAGACTTGCTCTCGTTAGTGGAAGGAGTGGAGGTGCTTGAACCTCAAAAGGTGGACGAATGTTGCGGCTTTGGCGGCATGTTTTCCGTGGAAGAGAGTGCTATATCCTCTTGCATGGGAGAAGACAAAGTAAAAAACCATATCGCAACTGGAGCCGAATACATCACCGGAGCCGACAGCTCTTGCCTGATGCACATGGAGGGAGTGGTGGATCGCCAAAAACTCCCGATCAAGTTTATTCATGTTGTAGAAATTTTAGCCGCAGGATTATGAGCACAAAACACACAAAAGCGGCAGAACGTTTTCTGTCCGACAAGCAGCAAGAAACCTGGCATAACGAGACGCTTTGGTTTGTCCGCGAAAAACGCGACAGGATGGCTTTCTCCCTTCCCGAATGGGAGGACTTGAGAGAAATGGCCAACAAGATCAAGATGCACACCATCACCCACTTGGATAAATACTTGGACCAATTTTCAGAGAAGGCCGAAGCCAACGGCGTGATAGTACATTGGGCCAAAGATGCCGCCGAACACAACCAAATTGTGCTTGACATCTTGCATGGCTTAAATGCCAAAAAGATGGTGAAAAGCAAATCCATGCTCACCGAAGAATGCCACCTGAATGATTTCCTTATCAGCCATGGAATAGATGTCATCGAGAGCGATTTGGGAGAACGTATATTACAATTGAAAGGGGAAATGCCCAGCCACATAGTACTTCCGGCCATTCACTTGAAACGGCAACAGGTAGGAGAATTATTCGAAGACAAGCTGCATACCGAGAAAGGGAATTCCGACCCGACCTACCTTACTCGTGCTGCCCGCCAGCACCTTCGCAACGAGTTCCTGACCGCCGATGTGGGAATGACGGGTTGCAATTTTGGCGTAGCCGAAACAGGCGACGTGGTGGTTTGCACCAACGAAGGCAATGCCGACATGGGAACTTCCATGCCTAAAGTGCACATCGTGTCGATGGGTTTGGAAAAGATAGTACCCACCGTGCAGTCTCTTGGCGTATTCACCCGACTACTTGCCCGCTCGGCCACAGGACAACCCTCCACCACTTATACATCGCATTTTCGCAAACCAGTGGACGGCGGACAAATGCACTACATCATTGTCGATAACGGGCGCAGTGATATTTTGGGCAACAAGGAACACATCCAGACCTTGAAGTGTATCCGTTGCGGCGCCTGCATGAACACCTGCCCGGTCTATCGCCGAAGCGGTGGATTCTCCTACACCTATTTCATTCCCGGGCCCATTGGCATCAATCTTGGCATGTTGCGCCATCCGAAGGAATATTCCGACAATGTGTCTGCCTGTTCATTGTGCTATTCCTGCAACAATGTGTGTCCTGTGAAAATCGATTTGGCAGACCAGATCTACCGTTGGAGGCAAAATTTGGATTCTTATGGGAAAGCAGATCCGTTGAAAAAAACGATGTCAGCAGGATTGAAGTTCCTGTTTGAGCGCCCCGGACTCTATAATTTCGCCTTGAAATTTGCCCCTCTGGTGAATCACATGCCTCATTTCATGGTCTATAATGGATTGAACGAATGGGGAAAAGGGCGCGAATTGCCCCGTTTTGCCAAGGAATCGTTTACCTCCATGTGGAAAAGCGGAAAAGTGAAACCGAAGAAGTAAATATCCACCAATCATTTATCACGCATCATTCATTTCATCATTATGAGTAACAAGAAAGATATATTATACAGCCTCCAACGGAATATCAGCGAGCGATACGATATGCCTGACATCGACCTTCTGGAAGGAATCGTCTATCCCGATCCTCTCGAAAAATTCATTGAGGTGAGCAAAGCCGTTGGTGGTGATGCCCTCGTGCTGAAGCCCGAAGAAGACATCAACGAATTCATCAAGACCCATTATCCCGAAGCCAAGACCATTGCTTCCAATCTGCGGGAAATTGAAGTGGCCACCTTCAATCCCGATGAGGTGGAAGATCCGCACTCGCTCAATGGCACCGATTTGGCCATCGTGCAAGGAGAAATCGGCGTGGCCGAAAACGGCTGCGTGTGGATTCCGCAGAATGTGAAGCACAAAGGCATCTATTTCATTGCGGAATATTTGGTCATTGTGCTGGACAAAACAAAAGTGGTGAACAACATGCACGAAGCCTACCGGCAGATCAACTTCGGCGAAAAAGGCTTCGGCGTATTCATTTCCGGTCCTTCCAAAACGGCTGACATCGAACAAGCCTTGGTGGTGGGAGCGCACGGCGCCAAAGGAGTAACGGTGATTCTTAAATAAAGAGTGAAATTATCAATTCGTAAAATCGTAAATTTGCACATTGGCATATTAACTAATTGGCATATTAATTTTCAAAGTCATGCTTCCTGAAAACTATCAACAAATCAGAGATGAAATCAGCAAAGTAGTGGATCCCAAGCGGATCATCACCAACCCTTTGCAATTATTGGCCTATGGCACAGACGCCAGCTTCTATCGGATGATACCGAAAATGGTAGTACAAGTCCATTCCGAAGAAGAGGCAGTGGAGGTGATTCGCCAAGCGAACCGTTTCAAATTACCAATCACTTACCGGGCTGCGGGAACGAGCTTGTCGGGCCAAGCAATTTCTGATTCCATTTTGATGGTAGCAACCCACCAATGGAAGCAGTCCCAAATTTTGAACAATGGATTGAAGATTAAGCTCCAGCCTGGAGTAACCGGGTCGAAAGCGAACATCTCGCTACAACCTTTTGGACGGAAAATCGGACCTGATCCCGCTTCCATCAATGCAGCAATGATTGGCGGAATTGCGTCTAACAACGCTAGCGGAATGTGTTGCGGCACCAGCCAAAATTCTTATAAGACGGTTGCCGATGTGCGTTTGGTGTTGTTCGATGGCACTATTTTGGACACAGCCGATGTCGAGAGCCGGAAAGCATTTTCGGAAAAACATCCTGAGATTATCCATGAAATAGAGAAGCTGAGAGACGACGTGGCTGCCGACGCTGTGTTGACCGAACGCATCCGGAAGAAATTCAAAATCAAGAACACAACGGGTTACAGCATCAACGCATTGGTGGATTATAGCGACCCGTTTGAGATTATCAAACACCTGATAATTGGAGCGGAAGGGACGCTGGCTTTTATTTCCAGCTTGACTTACAACACCGTGGTGGACGAAAAATTCAAGGCTTGCACCTTGATGATTTTCGAAACGATAGAGAAGGCTTGCGAAGCCGTTCCCCATCTCAAGAAAAGCCCCGTGTCGGCGGTGGAATTGCTCGACCGTGATTCCATCCGTTCGGTGGAAGACGATTCGGAAGCTCCCGCTTATTTCCGCACATTGCCCGAAACAGCTTGTGTGCTGCTGGTGGAAATTCAAGGGCAATCCAAAGATGAAATAAATGGGAAAGAGGTGGAAATCCGCAAAGCGGTTGAATCTTATCCGACTATCCAGGAATTCCGCTTCACATCCGACCCGAAAGAATACAACTTCAATTGGAAGGCTCGAAAAGGGTTGCTGTCGTCTGTGGGCGGTCTGCGCAAAACCGGCACCACTTGTATCATCGAGGACGTGGCTTTCCCCATTGAGCGATTGGCCGAAGGCTGCATTGCCCTGAAAGAAATTTTCAAACGATTGGAATACAACGATGCGGCTCTCTTTGGCCACGCCTTGGACGGAAACTTGCACATGGTGTTTTCGCAAGATTTTTCGACCCCGAGCGAGGTGAAACGCTACGCCCAATTGATGGATGAGATTTCCGACATGGTGGTCGGAAAATTTGACGGTTCGCTCAAGGCTGAGCATGGAACAGGGCGCAACATGGCTCCTTTTGTGGAAAAGGAATGGGGCGAAGCGGCCTATCAGATTATGTTGCGCATCAAAGATATTTTCGATCCGTACAAAGTGATAAATCCGGGAGTAATTATCAACAAGAATCCCGAAATCCATTTGGAAAACCTGAAACCGCTTCCGGCTGTCAACGAATTGGTGGACAAGTGTATGGAGTGTGGATTTTGCGAACCCAACTGCGTGGCCGAAGGACTCACTCTTTCGCCCAGGCAACGAATTGTGATTGCCCGTGAAATTTCGCGCTTGCGGGCCGCCGGAGACGATCCCGAACGTTTGCTGAAAATGGTGGAAGATGCCCAGTATTTTTCAAACGAAACCTGCGCCACCGATGGGCTTTGCGCCTTGCTTTGCCCGGTGAAAATCGACACAGGAAAATTCATCAAGGATGTTCGCCACTCGGAAGCCAGCGACAAGGCAAAGAAAGTAGCTCACTTCATTGGCGAACATATCTCCGAAATCACGGCTGCGGGACGTTCAGGTCTCAACTTTGTGGGCTTCTGGCAAACAATTTTGGGCGATTCGCTGATGGGTGGCATTGCCGGAGGAATGCGTTCGTTGTCGGGAAATGCCATCCCGAAATGGAACAAAGATATGCCGAAAGGTGGACGAAAAATAAAACATGCAGTAGCCAATCCGGGGCAAGCGGACAAGGTGGTCTATTTCCCGTCTTGCATCAACCGGACGATGGGAAAATCGAAAGGATATGCTTCAGAAGAAGTGGAATTGACCCGTAAAACGGAGGAGTTGCTCGCTCGTGCCGGATTCACGATCATTTATCCGGAGAAATTAGACAACCTCTGCTGCGGAATGGCATTCAGCAGCAAGGGCTTGAAAGAAGAAGGAACACGCAAGTTGCAAGAATTGGAAACGGCTCTGCTGAAGGCTTCCGAAGGGGGGAAATATCCAATCCTGTTCGACATGAGTCCGTGTTTCTACACATTCCACGAAGGATATACCAATCCCAACATCCACATCTACGACCCCATCGAATTCATGTTGAAATACGTGATGCCGAAGCTGGAAGTGAAACATCCGCACGAAGAGGTCGTGGTTTTCCCCGTATGTTCGGTCAAGAAAATCGGCATGGAAGAAAACCTCAAGAAACTGGCCGGAATGTGTGCCAAAAACGTTGTTTCGGTGGAAACCAATTGCTGCGGATTTGCCGGCGACAGGGGTTTCACCTATCCCGAGCTGAACGAACACGGCCAAAGGCATCTCGAAGAACAAATTCCGGCAGCATGCCACGAAGGGTATTCCACCAGCCGCACTTGCGAAATCGGGATGAGTGAACACAGCCACGTCAACTTCAAGTCTATTTTCTATTTGTGCATCGAAGTATAATAATAGACTTCTTCTTCTTCCGAATGAGAACACATATTGTTCTAACAGATTTGTCTTGGAGAATATTTGCATAATCTTGTGTCGAAATCGCTCAACTCGATTAGATAGAAAAACACTAGTATCGATTGGTCGTTTTAATTATTTACAGAAACATTTTCTTTCGTGTTTATCCTCGGAGAAAGCCCAACTGATCCTCTGATTAGCCTTCTGTAACTCGAAGCGTTCTAAACATAAATGAGAAAAAGGTTATCGTATAAATAATATATCGAATTAGTTGATACTACAGTCAATGATTAGATGATTTGTCAAATGTCAATAGATGCCTTACAAAGAATATATCTTACCAGAAACGAATTGAGACAAACGCGGATGATTTATTTGATTTAATTGGATTGGATTTCGGTTCGTTTACTTTTTTTTCTTTCGAAAAATCGAATTAATACGTGTTCAAGGTTTGGAATTGTTAAATAGCTTTTTTTCTTCTTCTTCTTCTTCTTTGTGCACACTTAATCGTTGCGCGA